>JAOZQW010000358.1 GCA_029932015.1 Candidatus Fermentibacteraceae bacterium | reverse complement strand
TCGGTGATGAGATCGCCGAGATCGAGATACTTGAAGTTCCTGAGGAGGAGAAGCTCGAACTCAGGAGGAAGACTTACGAGAACAGCTCCCGCAAGGCAGAAGCCCTGCATAACATCGATCAGCTGCTCAGGGCGTTCCAGCTCTACGAGAAAGATGTCGAGTATGTGGTCCAGGAGGGGCGGGTAATAATCGTTGACCAGTTCACCGGTCGCCTGATGCCGGGCAGACGGTTCAGCGATGGTCTCCATGAAGCTCTCGAGGCCAAGGAGAACGTTGAGATAAGGAATGAGACCCAGACACTCGCAACGATCACCATACAGAACTACTTCAGGATGTATTCGAAACTCGCCGGCATGACAGGTACCGCGGAAACTGAGGCTGACGAGTTTGAAAGTATTTACGATCTCGATGTGGTAGTGGCGCCGACGAATGTCCCTGTCATCAGGACTGATAACAATGACAGGGTCTACAGATCGAGGCGGGAGAAGTTCAATGCCATCATCGGCGAGATCGAACGGCTGCACTCGATGGGACAGCCTGTCCTTGTCGGAACAGTATCCGTCGATGTGTCCGAACTGCTCTCCCGGCTCCTCAAGAGTCGGAAGATCCCGCACAGCGTTCTCAACGCGAAACACCACAAGAGCGAGGCCGATATAATCACGAGAGCAGGGCAGATCGGGGCAGTGACAATTGCCACCAATATGGCAGGTCGTGGCACTGACATCAAACTCTCCCCCGAGATCATCGAGGTCACCGATCCGTCCGGCGCCGTAATCCCAGGCGGCCTTTTTGTCATCGGTACCGCGAGGCACGAGTCACGCCGCATCGACCGCCAGCTCAGAGGCAGGAGCGGTCGTCAGGGTGATCCGGGCGGGAGTCGATTCTACCTTTCACTCGAGGACGATCTGTTCAGGCTATTCGCATCTGAGAAAATGATCGACTTCCTCAAGAAGAGCGGCGGAGAAGCCGATGGAGAGCCTATCGAGCACCCGCTTCTGACCAAGGCCATTGAGAAAGCACAGAAAAGGGTCGAGGAATATAACTTCGGCATTAGAAAGCATCTCCTCGAATACGATGATGTAGTGAACCGTCAGAGGGAAGTGATCTACGACCGAAGACTTCAGGCACTAAGCGGCAGGGACCTGAAGGAGGAAGTGCTGGAGATGATCGGTTCTGTCGTCGGGGAAATGCTGCTGGAGGTGATTCCTGACGGGACAGAGCCCGATGAGTGGAACCTGGAGAGAGCCACCGCCCTTGTCGGAGAGCTTGCTGGTCTGCGCTTGGACTTTGACTTGATGGCTTCAGAGGCTTCAGTTCCCGAGGACCTGAGGGAAGCAGTTGTCCTGAAGGTGATCGAATTCTACCATATGAAATGCAGCAGGATCGGTGAACAGCTATCCGATGAACTCGAGAAGAGGGCTGTTCTTGGCTCCATCGATGCCATGTGGCGTGAGCACCTGTACAGCATCGACCACCTGAAATCCGGTATTGGACTCAGGTCATACGGACAGAGGGACCCCCTTGTCGAATTTAAAAAAGAGGCATTCGGCATGTTCGAGGAACTTCTCAGCAGGATTGACAGGGCCTCGGCACGTCAGGTCCTCACTCTCTGGCCTCGTGGAACTGGTAGCGATATGCCTGAGAACCGCGAGGTTACCGGCAGCGCAAGGCATCCATCCGCCATGCTTCCCGCCGGAGCCGGTTCCGATGGGACCGGGGCACAGAAAGCACCACGACCCGCCGGCCGCAGGGAGACCGTGGTAAGGGAAGCCCCAAAGGTGGGCAGGAACGATCCCTGCCCCTGCGGGAGTGGAAAGAAGTATAAAAAGTGCTGTGGCAAATAGTAATAGTGAATCGGAGATGAAAGGAGATCTAATGTCTGATCAGGGAAAAGGTGAATTCTGGGCTTTTCTGGCTGGAGTCCTCACTGGAGGAATAGTTGCCCTTCTCTACGCCCCGGCGAAAGGCGAGGAGACCAGAGAACGGATCAGGGAGACTGCTGCTGACCTCAAGGTCAAGGGTGAAGAGCTTGCTGCCCACACGAAGGAGGAAGCCGAAAAACTCCTCGAAACAGGCAGACACAAGGCGGAGGAGACCGGTCATAAGCTCGAAGAGGCCAGACACAAGAGTGCCGAGATGATCGAAGAGGCCAAGCAGAAAGGCACCCAGAAACTCAAGGAAGCCAAGGTGAAGGGCAAGGAGAAACTTGAGGAGATCAAGGAGAAGATCTCCCACAAGGATGAGCCTGAGGAAGCCGCAGAAGAGACTTCCTGATAGCGGCGGAATAACTGCCATATGCGTGTTGTGATATGGGGCGACGGCTCGGTCGGTACAGGCCTGGCTGTCGTCCTTTCACAGAGGTCGGACGTTGTACTTATCGGACCGGCCGGATCCGGACGCGGATACATGAACCTCGAGGCGGTTGGTTCCCTTACAGGTACCGCGAATGTCCTGAAAGCGGAGATTGATGATCCAGTCAGCGGAGATCACTGTCTGGTCGCCGTCAAATCCTACC
>JAOZQW010000357.1 GCA_029932015.1 Candidatus Fermentibacteraceae bacterium | reverse complement strand
AGCTTCTCCTCCTCAGGAACTTCAAGTATCTCGATCTCGGCGATCTCATCACCGATGTCGGTGAGCAGGAAGAATTCAGGATCGTCTGGAGACAGAGATTTTCTTCCGGCTTCTGACAGCGCAATGGATCTCTCCTTCTCGTCCATCGAGAAGAGAAGCCCCTCCTCCAGGAGATGAGTGTTCTTCTCCCTCAGGAGTACACCTTCCATGCGCTGTATCACCCGGAGCCTGTCAGGGTCCTGAAGCGAGCGTGTAAGCCGCTTCTGCTTCGGAGCACCCTTCCGAGCCCGCAGGTAGAGCATGGCGGCATCATCAGCCCTATCTTCATCCCAGGCTTTGTCGGCATCGGCAACAAGACCATTGACGATGACGGTCTGCTTCCTGACCAGTGACTGAACCGAGTCCCTGTATTCCTTGTACCTGTTCCTGGACCTGGCCACAGGGCCGCTGATGATCAGCGGTGTCCTGGCCTCATCCACCAGCACACTGTCGACCTCGTCAACAATTACATAGTTATGGGTTCGCTGTACCCGATGCTCCATTCTGACAGCCATGTTGTCTCTCAGATAATCGAATCCGAACTGGTTGTTTGTGCCATAGGTAATATCACAGGCGTACTGAACTCTCCGTTGCTCCGGGGTCATCTCCATCTTGATGCAGCCAACAGAAAGCCCGAGATACTCGTATACACCGCCCATCCACTCAGCATCTCTGCCAGCAAGGTAATCGTTGACAGTGACAAGATGGGCTCCCAGGCCGACAGGCACACCATCGATGGGCTGATACTCCCATTGATCCGGTGATTCTCCGAAGCGCTCGGTCGCAAGGGTCATCCAGTCAGGATTAAGTTCGAGTGCGTTGAGGTACATCGCCATAACTGCGACAAGAGTTTTGCCCTCCCCCGTGGCCATCTCGGCTATCCTGCCCTGATGGAGAACAGCGGCGCCCATGAGCTGGACATCGTAGGGGATCATGTTCCATTCAAGCTGCTGTCCGGTGACGAGCCATGATGTCCCGCACAGACGTCTGCAGGCATCTTTGACTACAGCAAAGGCTTCGCACATCATGTCATCCAGTGTCTCACCACCGGCAAGCCGTATCCTGAACCTCCGGGTCATGTCCTTCAGTTCCTCATCCGATATCCCGGAGAGGTTGTGGAAATGTTCGTTGATGACAGGTACGAAAGGTTCGAGGTCCTTGATCTTCCTGTTCTGCCTGTCACCGAAAAAGCGCTTCATCAGACCTTTGGGCAAATTCATTTCCTCCATACTGTCAGCAACCGACGCGAGAACACGATCTCTTTACTACAATAATCAAAAGTCAACGGAACTGCCCGTCGATGCAGCTTCAGGATGCACGAGAGGAGAGTGGGATCGGTCCTTGGAAGTGTCACCTGCGCCAGGCCAGGGAGGTCTCCCGGCACAGAGCGATACCGCTATAAGGAGCAGTATCAGACTAACGGTCAGGAGCAGTTTGTTCCTGGTAGTCATCCAGAATCCTCCTAAGGGAATCCGCCCTGATGTGAAAATCCTCCCCTGTGCAGTTGAGAGCAGTTGCCCTGGCAAGGTACTCGGCTGCAAGGAGCTGTTCACCTTCATGAACCGCGTCCCTTCCTGCCATGTAGAGAGCCCAGCCGAGGTCGCGTCTGGAGGCGGCACAATCCCTCTGCTCCCTTGCACGGATGAGTGCCCAGATTCGCCTGTCGGAATCCTCTTCTCCTTCAGCCAGCTCGGCACAGGCGGTCCAGTAGGAGTATCCGGAGTTCCCCATCAGTCTCATCAGATGGATCTGCTCTCTCGCTTCCTCGATCCTGCCTGAGGTGGCCAGGTTCTCTGCAAGCAGTCCTCTGTAGAAGGACCTCAAGGGAGAAGCCTCGACAGCCCTCGAAAGCAGAACGGTGACTGAATCAGCAGGAAGCGAGTCTCTGAGCAGGATAACCGTCCATGCGCAGGCATCGGCTGCGGTGGAATCATCGGGGGAGTGTATGGCCTCCGCGAAGTAGGCCATGGAAGGACCGGGCACCATCCCGAGTTCCCTCTCAGCCACCGCAAGATAGTACCTGCACGTACCTCCCCCCCTGACCATATCACCGGCCGCGAGTATCTCTTCATACATATCGAGGTTTCTGAGAGACTTCAGGTATTCAGCCATATACCACTGATTGGCTGGATCGAGGTTCCATGCGATCAGAGCCGGTTCCAGAGCATCCGCAGGCAGTTCCAGCCTGTTCGCCACCCATGCCAGTCTGTACTGCACCCAAGCATTCCGCGGCTCGGCGAGGGATGCCTCCAGCAGTTCTGGATAAGCACTGTACAGATCTCCACTGTCAAGAAGTATCTCCCAGCCGGCCGAAACACGCAGGAGAAGGGTTAGAGCAATGAACCAGGCGGAAGGAGTCAGAATCAGAGGCCGGTCAGGGATGAATCAGGCAGGGAGCCGCTGCAATGGATCATGAGAGTGAACTCATCTGACGGCTGCCACTCGAGGTCGAGACCTCCAAGTATCCTTCCGGATGAGA
>JAOZQW010000071.1 GCA_029932015.1 Candidatus Fermentibacteraceae bacterium | reverse complement strand
ATCGGGTATCTCACTTGCGATTATCTCATTCACATCCACCGGATCTTCTTCCGGCAGTTCCGGAGGGATCTCGTAGAGTTCCCCGGGATCGATTCCCATCATCTCATCCTGGAAAGTCCTGGCTGCAAGTCTGCCCAGTTCCGAGCCTGGAATGACTTCGAAAAGCAGGACCATGACCGCTAATGCTGAAAGCAGTCCCATCTCCACCGGTCGTGCTGCTGAATCTGCGATGATTCTTCTCATTCTGGCACCTCCTTCACTGATGTTACAGCGCAAAAGGAGCAGCTATTCCAGATGGTGGAATTGGAGCTTGAATCCAAACCCAATCATGTGGATTGGAGTTTTAGTGAGGAATCCTGATTGACCATGCAGGAGAATCCGTATATCATAGTTTAAAGGAGCAGTAGATATGTGTGTATTCATAGTAATCATGTCAATATTATCTTCCAGTACGCCATATACGGCTTCCGATACTCTTCAGAATGAACACATTCGCGCAGTGATCACTCCGGTTACAATGGGTGTCAGAGCCGGTTCTCTCACGGAACTCACTGATCTTGCAACCGGTATCGATCTGGCTGGTGGCAGGCAGTTCGGTGGAGTGCAATGCGGTCCATTCATCCCCTCTCCTGGAGAGATAGAGCATCTCAGTGATACAAGTGCGGTTTTCCGTTCATATTCGCTTTCCGATTATTCGAGGTCGATCGAGCTTCCAATTGCTGTCACAATAACCTATGTACTTGTTGGGCGTGGGCTTGAGATCAGTGTTGCTGTTGTCACAACGGGGGAGGTGGAGCTTGAGTATCCCCTGGAGATGGATATTTCTGTTGGCCTCTACAATTCGATCATCTTCGGAAATCAGTCAACGACGAACGGGAGGACACTGAATATTCATGGAGATTCAGAACTGTGCAGATTCTCCGGTGATCAGGTTATGCGATTCATCGGAGATGTTTCCCTTCCGGAACTGACTATCCTTCTTCCAAACCCGGCCAAGAACATGCTTGCAGTGAATACGGGAACCTCGGTTGACAACTATCTTTCTCTCCTATTCTTTGACATGGAAGCACCAAGGGAGAATTGTCTTGGTCCAGATCTGCATTCCATCCTTCCGGCGGGTGATGAGAGCAGCTATTATGCACGCATTCTGGTGGGTGATGCTCCTGCGGTTGCCTACATTTCCGGGCATCCCGACGGCTTCGAGCGTACGGCCAGCTGGATTATGGATGAGATTCCCTTCATACATCCTCAACAGGGAGATCTGTGGGGATACTCCACAACATCTTCCGGAGACGAGCGGGTCACTGCTCAGATGATCCAGCTGCTTGAAGAACATCCTGAAATGAAGATGAACTGGCTCCTGCTTCCGGATGGCATCCTTACAGATAACCGGGATTCTGTCTGGTATGAGGACGGATATGAAGACAGCTGGTCTCACTGGCACTGCACATGGAGGATGAGCACCGAAGCACCAGAGGACTACCTGGACTGGCTCTTGAACATCCAGAACAATGTCTATCCATGGGCAGACCGGGTGGCGTTGGGGAACCATGGATATCACCATACACCCAATCCTGACTCCTCCTTCGGTGAGTACCATGAATTCATCACTTATGAGCCCGATGAGCACATGGAGCGCTTCCGCGTCTGTATGAATGATATTGCGGATATGGGACTGGACACTTCTATGGTCAGAACCATAAGGTACTCCGGCCACAGGACCTCTCTGAGCGGACTCTGGGCAACAATTGCGTACGGATTTGATTTCTACTGCAACGGTATCAGATGGTGGGAATGGACAGGGGGCGAGTACTTCTACGATCAGCATATAACCAAGTTCCAGACTCCCTCCGGCAGGATATGGGGTACGAACACTGTCTGGTGGGGGGATTTCCATTCGCAACAGCCCTACGAGTATCTCTCCACTGTCCTGGAGAGGGGGAAGCACTGCCTACTCGGTGCACACCCGATCAACATGCTTGCACCGACAGCTTGGCCGGAGCCGTACGACAGGATCGATAGTGTATGTACATCGATGGAGACCGATTACTCCCATTTCGGTTGGCTCCTCCCGATCGAGTACGGGGATTTCCTGGAGGACTGCTATGGAAGTGATGTGACTTCCATTCGCTTCAAAGATAACGGCCTTACATTCTCCTTTACAGGAAGTACCTCACATGGACAGACTCTTGTGGCCGAGATTCCGGAAGAAGCAGTGGTGCTGAGCGTTCTAGTGAACGGTTCACATACGGACTGGGAGGAGAGGATCGGGAGCAGGCTCTTCATATCCATCGATGGCCTGGGATTGGGTGATCATGTCGTCGAAGTCGCCTGGAATGATACCGGGATAGAGGAGATCCCTGATACTCCGGCAAATACCGCCCAACTGAGTGCAATCAGTCCTTCCATCGATCAGATGGATATAACAGGATCCGGTTTTCCCGCAGGTATATGCAATATCAGTCTGTTTGATATCTCTGGAAGGTTGGTGGTGCGAACTGAGGTGCTGACAGATCCGACCGGAGATTTCTCGCTACTGCTGCCGTGGCGGAGTATTGATGGTAGATGCCTTCCTGCAGGAGTCTACAGCATTATCGCAGTGTCAGGACGATCCTCGGCCCATCGATCGGTGATCCATTTATTTAACTGACATTCGCGCAGATTCAGGTTCGGCCTCGATCAACTAGATCCTGTTTTTCAGTTTCAGGAAAAGCACGAGTGCGATGGAATCCAGGGAGACCAGTGTCGCCAGAGTCTGGCCGTCACCGATCTCGTTGTACCCGAAAACAAGTCTGAGCACAAGAAATACAAGAGTTCCCATTGAGAACCTCCATTCATCCATGTTCAGAAAAGAATATGAATATCTTTTGACTTCATTGCCAACAGGCGGTCTGTACCAGAGGCTTCATCGGGGCTATGATTCGAGGAATAGTGATAGCCCTGTTCATACTTGAGCCACCTAGGGAGGACCCCGTGACCGAAGGCCGCAAGCTCTCTATCGACGGCACGAAGCTCAGTATCCACGGTGTACTTCAGGTCGAGGAGAGCGACAGACTGTCCGAACTCCTCGAGGGCCATCGCAAGGCATTCATGAGCGCCGGCTGTTTCGATATCGATTTCGCCGATGCTCCGGGGATAGATGCCATTCCAGCAGCGGTTCTCTTCGAGTTCGCGAATTCCCTCAAAAGGGCTGGTGTCAGGATCAGCAGGCTGAACGCAGCTGAGGCTATTGATAATCTGTTCAAGTCTTTTGATGACAATGTCTCCAGAGTCGGCTCATCAAAGAAACTGAACGGTCTGCACGAGCATTTTGAGGACCTTGGCGAAGCTATCGCTACCTTCATCGAGTCGATCAGCGGTCTCTGGGGATTTCTCGGCAATACTCTGAATACACTCTTTGATACAGTGAGGCATCCGGGACGCATACGCTGGCAGATGGTCTTTTATTACATGGAGGAGTCCGGTGTGCGGGCCATCCCCATCATAGCCACACTCACCTGGCTACTCGGTACAGTGCTCGGATATCAGGCCGGTTATCAGATGCGTGCTTATGGAGCTGAGACCTTCATGCCGGCGCTTCTCGCATACAGCATCACATGGGAGATCGGTCCGATGCTGACAGCTGTTCTGGTCGCTGGCCGGTCAGGTTCAGCGTATGCAGCAGAGATAGGTACTATGAAGGTTCGCCAGGAGGTCGATGCCCTGAGTGTCATGGGATTCGACATCTTCGGCTACCTGGTAACTCCCAAGCTGATCGCCCTCATCTGCGTCATGCCCATCCTTGTTCTTGTCGCCAATTTCGCAGGGATAATCGGAGGTCTTCTTGCAGGAGGAATTTTTCTGGGGATGCCGGCGAGCATCTACATATCAGGATTATCCAGTGCTCTCATTCCTTTCGACATCATATGGGGAATGGTAAAAGCCATCATATATGCTGTGATAATCGCTAATGTAGGGAGCTACATGGGGATGAGAGTGCGCGGCGGCGCCGCGGAGGTCGGCAAGGCTACAACTGGTGCGGTGGTGATGAGTATCTTCTTTGTCATAGTGGCTGATGCCCTCATGTCACTTCTCTTCGTTCATATCCGTCCCGGGATATCGATGTAATGGCTGCCTCTGACGCCATCATACAGGTAAGTGATCTCAGCGGAGGCTGGGACGAGAAACTCGTCCTCAAGGATATCTCCCTGGAAGTGAAACGAGGAAAGATACTCGTAATCGTGGGCAAGAGCGGCTGCGGGAAGAGCACGATGATGAGCTATCTCCTCGGATTGAACAAACCATGGAAGGGCAAGGTCATCTTCGATGGCCAGGACATATGGGAGAGCCCGGAAGTCCTGGAGAAGTGCCGCCGGAGATGGGGTGTCACTTTCCAGTCCGGAGCGCTTCTCGGGAACCTTACTGTTCTCGAGAACGTGATGCTTCCCATCAAGGAATACACTGATGTGCCGCATGAGGAGATGGAGTTGGTGGCCTACAGCAAACTTGAAACAGTTGGGCTGGCTGATTTTGCCGATTCAAATCCTCTTGAGATATCAGGTGGAATGCAGAAGAGGGCTGGTCTTGCCAGAGCCATGGCTCTTGATCCTGAGATCCTTTTCTTTGATGAGCCTTCTGCCGGTCTCGATCCCGTGACTTCGGCACAGCTGGATGAGCTGATAATCAGCATAAACAGGAGTCTGGGAACTACTATTGTTATTGTTACGCATGAACTCGCCAGCATATTTGCCATTTCCGACAGGGTGGTTATGCTTGACCCTGAGAAACATGGCATCATTGCCGAAGGAACCGCACGGGGACTCAGGGACACTTCTGACGATCCGAGAGTGAAGGCATTTTTCGGTCGTGAGGTCGTCCAGGCGGCTGAAGGGAGAAGCTGACAAATGTCGATGACCGCGAACAAGTACAGGCTGGGTGTCTTCTTCAGCGTCAGCAGTCTGGCGTTCATCATTGTGATCATTTGGCTTACCGGTGGATTCGGTGAGCAGGCCCAGGACAAATACGTCAGCTACTTCTCATGGTCCGTGCAGGGTCTCTCCCAGGGCAGTAATGTCATGTACAACGGAGTGCCCATAGGTAAGGTCAGGAAGATCGAGGTCGCTCCGGACGGCAGGTTGGTCGAGGTCCAGATGACCATCAACCAGAGTTTTAATATGGATTCCACCATTGTGGCAACTATGCAACTCACTGGCATAACAGGGCTTCAGGTAATGAACCTGACCTCAGATACACTTAATGCCGCAGTTCCCCCGTCCTACTCATTTACTCCTCCTTATCCTGTAATACCAGTTGGAGAAGGAGCCTTCCAGACCGTCACAACGACTCTGTCGCGTATGGCTGAGATTATTCATGAAGTGGATTTCGGTGGTATCAGCACTCAGGTAGAGGATCTGCTGACGAACCTGAATGCCATTTTCGACAGTGATATGATCGAGCACATCGAGGAAGCTATCCTTCGAAACACGGCAAACCTGGACACCCTACTCATCGTCTACACCGATCTCGGACGGAATCTCAATAGATTATCTCTCCAGCTGGAGATCATGGCTCCGGAGTTCCTGTCAGAGATGGATAGTCTCGGAGGGACCCTGACCGAGTTCTCCACACAGCTGCAGACATTCATGCAGAGTATGGATGAGATAATGATCGAGGGATCTGACGCTCTGAAAAATCTATCGGATTTCCTGGAAATCCTCAGTATTGATCCCGGGGGCCTGCTGCTCCCGACTATAAGAGAGGGGGTCTGGCGGTGAGCCGCAGACCGATCTTCACACTATTCACGGCCGTCCTGCTCCTTTCGGCAGTATCCTGTATCAATGTCAATGTGCCCATTGGCGGCAACCCGTCTTCGGCGGCTATCGTCTGGACCCTGGACAGAGAGCCCCCTGACTCATGGGGTATATCCTCGAATTATGTGATCAGGATCAAGGACTTCTCTTCGGTCCCTTCACTCCAGCGGACAGAGATTGTCGTGCTGATGGAGGATGGTTCGGTTAACAGGGCATCAAGTGATGTCTGGACCGCAAGACCCATGCAGCTTCTCCCCGATCATCTTTCCGCAGACCTCATCGATACAGGCAACTGGGGAGCAGTGCTCAGAACGTCAACCATGCTCAGGGATGACTATGTCGTGGAAGGCTATGTCCGGGCTTTCGGCGGCAGGGAATCCGGAGGCACCTGGGAGGCCATCCTTGAAGTTGACTTGACCGTGCTCGACGGAACGGACAACTCACTCGTGTTTCAGAAGAACTACAAATACAACAGACAGCTCACTGAACCGAGCTACAGAGAATTGACTTCAGCTATGTCGATCCTTGTCGGCATATTCGATGAAGAAGTAATGGGCGACATCTGGTCAGTGATGCTGCCAATCCGGTAAGACTGCCGGGGACATCGAAGCATGATCAGAGAATGTGCTGACCCGGGTGGTGCTGCCCTGGGTAACAATACCTCGGTGTCGGCATCATTATCTCATCAGAGTTTATCAGTGGAGGTTCAATGAAGCTCTTCGGAAGCGGCAGGAAAGATAAGGCAGAAGCGGAAGCATCAGTGGAGAAAAGTGCTGCACCGTCCTTCGAGGGCCTGAACAACTACATCGTCATTGTTCTGGACAGCTGCAGATATGATACATTCATGGAGGCCAACCCGCGGACCATCATGAAACTTGCAGAGCCGGAGCGCCGCTATGCCTACGCCTCATGGACCGCTCCATCACATTACAACCTCCTCATGGGTCTTATGCCCCACACCAGTCCAACGAATGTATTTGCGTCAGAGTACTACAAGAAGGATTTCCTTAAATTCAACGAACGTCTTGGTGCGGAGGGCGTTGGCTTCCGAAGTCTCGTCCCGAGGCTGTACCTGCCTGATTATCTCAGAAGCACGCTTGGATACATCACGAGGGCTATGGTCTCACTCCCGGTCCTCAACAGCCACACTCCCATTAACAGCGGCTTTGACAGCTACACTCTGATGCCCGATCACAATGATATGAACGCCATGCTGGACAGGATGACGTTTTCTGATTCCAGACCTTCATTCTATCTTCTCAATGTTGGCGAAACGCACTACCCCTATGCCCTGCCCTCCGAACCCCGTAATGAGTGGCCGCGGATAAGCGGTGTCCACGGAGTATTCAAGCATCTTGACGATCATGTAGTCGGAGGGAAGCTAATCACCGAGGAAGAGGTTCCGCGGTTCTTTGATCAGGACCAGCTTGACCGTCTCAGGGCAAGACAGGTCGAGACAGTGCGATACCTCGATACCATCTTCGAAAAACTCTTCGATATCGTTCCGGACAACACCTACATCACAGTCACTTCAGACCACGGAGAGCTATTTGGCGAGGATGGCTACTTCGGGCATGGCCCCGTCTTCCATGAGAAGGTCTTCGCGGTTCCCTTCCTCGAGGGGAAACTGCGCTGACAATAACCTGAACGTCAATCCAGCAAACGATCAAAGAAAGGAGTGGGGATGTCCCCCAAAAAAACACGCAATCTGAAATTCAAGGCCGAGACGCGAAGAGTCCTGGACATCGTTATCAACAGTCTCTACTCGCATCCTGATATTTTCCTCCGCGAGCTGGTCTCAAATGCATCCGATGCCCTGGACAAGCTCCGGTTTGAGATGGTCAGGTCATCAGGTCTGGGTGAGGGCAGGAAACTGCGGATAGACATTATCCCTGATACTGAAGCCCGAACCCTCACCGTCAGAGATGACGGTATCGGCATGACCGGTGACGAGATGGCAGCCGAGCTGGGGACCATTGCCAGTTCCGGCACTCGAAGCTTCCTGGATTCTCTCGAAGACGGAGAGGATACCGAGACGCCTGAGTTCATCGGTCAGTTCGGTGTTGGCTTCTACTCCGCCTTCATGGTCGCTGACAAGGTCGATGTGCTTTCCAGAAAGACCGGTAGTGATGATCCGGGACATAGATGGAGTTCAACCGGGCACGAGAGCTTCACTCTCAGGGAAGAGGATGACCTCCCGGAGGGGACCAGCATCATACTTCACCTCAAGGAGGAGATGAGTGAATACCTGCAGGAGTACAGACTGCGGGAGCTGGTCAGGAAATACTCTGATTTCATTACCCATCCAGTCTACATCGATACGGGCGAAGAAGCAGACTCGGAGCCGGTGAATACAAGGCAGCCCATCTGGACAAGGTCCGAGTCAGATGTTCCCTCTGAAGAGTACGATGAGTTTTTCCAGAACCTGACTCTCGCACATGAGCCTCCTCTTTCCAGACTTGTCTACCATGCCGAGGGGACGATCGAGTTCAAGGCTCTCCTCTTCGTACCTTCAGGCCGGGTCATGGAGATGATGCTCCCTGACTACAAGGCAGGGGTCAGACTCTACATCAGGAAGGTACTCATCAAGGAGGAAGCAGACGAGCTGCTGCCAAGGTATCTCCGATTCTTAAAGGGTGTTGTCGAATCAGATGATCTACCTCTCAACATCTCCAGAGAGACCCTTCAGGAGAACAGGACTGTCCAGGTCATCCGCAACGCGCTCACCGGCAAGGTCATCTCCTGGTTCGAGAAACTCCTCGAGGAGGAGCCGGAGACGTTTACGAAGCTGTTCGAGAACTTCGGCGACCTCATCAAGGAGGGTATCTACTCGGATGCCGCCCACAGGGAGAGGTTGGCCGACCTGCTTCTTGTCTGGACCTCCCGCTCGGGGGATGAGAGGAAGAGTCTCCGAAAGCTTGTTGAGGAACTCCCTGAGGATACCGACAGGATATTCTACATCACCGGAACCGACAGGAAGGAACTCGCCTCATCTCCTTACCTCGAATCCGCAGGTGGTTCCGGAACAGAAGTGCTTCTCTTCGACAGTCCGGTGGACGAGTTCATGCTCCAGTCACTTGGCGAATACAGGGGCAAGCGTCTCGTCTCGCTGCTCACCGAAACAGGTGAGGAGGACCTGACAGAGGCGGAGAAGTCGGAGAAGCACCATGCCGAGGAGACCTACAAGGGGCTGCTTGAGTACATGAAGGACCAGCTGGGTGAGGGCGTGGAAGATGTCCGCTTCTCACCGAGGCTCACAGATGCTCCCTGCATCATCGTCATGGACAGGAACGATCCCGGCGAGATGCTCAGGCAGATGATGAGGTCCATGAATCAGGAGATGCCGGATGCAAAGAGGATACTGGAGCTGAATCCGGTCCATCCCGTCATCACCGTCATGCAGGATCTCTACGAGAAGGACCGCTCCGGCGAGAAGCTGGCTGACATGGTCAGGACCCTTTTTGACCTCGGTCTCGTTATGACCGGAGGCAGACCCGATGACCCGGCAGGCTTCGGCCAGAGGGTGGCGAGGCTTCTCGCATCCGAATATGAAGCAGGCGATCCGGAGTAGATCCAGGGGCGGGATACAACAGACAGTAATTGTTCCGGGAGTGATTGTCGTCCGGGGATTTCTCCCGCAGTCAGCGCATGACCACTTCGAGCCTGGTCCATATCGAGTTCGCACTCCAGGTCGCCGGTTTCATTATCCTGTCCAGGACTCACTCCTGTAACCGGAAATGAATATCATCGCT
>JAOZQW010000070.1:8232-9542 GCA_029932015.1 Candidatus Fermentibacteraceae bacterium | reverse complement strand
ATTGTGGTTCAAATCGACCATGAGTATCGTTTGAACTCACCCAGGTGAAATCAGTTCTTCCAGAAATACGTGAATAGGGGTTGGTTATGAGCATGAAATTACTACTTCCGCTGATAATATTTACTTTGACAGGCCTGTCTCATTCGCAGGTAGACATACTGTGGATGGATTCCGACTCACTCGGCATCTTCAATGGTATAGATGTCGACAGCAACGATGATATTGTTATAGGAGGTTCAATCGGTTACCAGGATGTATGGCTTAGAAGATATGACAGCAATGGGAACCATCTGTGGACAAAAACATACACAGGCGCCTATGATGTAGGTAACCTGGTTATTGACAGTGATGGATACATATATGTGTCTGTCGCATCCAATACCGATTTCAATATGAAGGTTCTCAAAGTCTCCGCTGATGGCACTTTCCAGTGGCTGTCTGATTCGTTCACCAGTGATTACAGCTGGCCCAATGATATTGCCCTTGCTCCAAACGGTGATGTGATCGCTGTCGGAAGTGATGATGTGGATGATGGATGGGCTGTTATGAGGGTCTCTCCAGCGGGAAGCATTATCTGGCAGAACAGCTATAACCAAACCAGCAGTGACTGGATGATCGCCAACGGCGTAACCTGCGATAGCGATGGAAACATAATAATCGCTGGTATTGCCGGAGAGTATTTTGCCACACTGAAGTGCGATAGTGCCGGGAATGTGCTCTGGTATGATCAGATCGATTTTGCCGGTATAGCATCTGTTGGGGCATCCGGGGTTATCTGTGATCCTGCAGATAACATCTATGTGTCAGGCTCAACTTCCCTGGATGACTATATGGAACTTGTCAAATACGATCCCAGTGGGAACCTGCTCTTCGAAACCCAGGGGCTCCAGCATTACGCCAACTTCGATCTGGTTTTGTATGATGACACAACGATAGTAACTGCGGGAGGGATCAGCACTGCCGGCGGAGGTCTTCGCACGGATCTAATGATGGGAGCGTTCAATCCGGCGGGTGACAGCCTGTTCAATTACGAGTACGATATTGATTACACCGATGGGATCTACAGACTGGCACTGGACAGTGAGGGAAACATTGCAGCAGTCGGTCAGGCAAGTACTCAGCAGGACAGCAATGTTCTGATAATGAAATTTAGGTTAACACCTCCATCCTCCATCACTGAAGGTAATTTGATCGAACCCCGAATAAGCTGCTATCCGAACCCGGCAAATGCCATGACTATGATATCCTTGCATTTGGATAATGCAGCCCAGGCGCATATCTCCATTTACAATTGTAATGGACACCTTGTT
>JAOZQW010000070.1:0-8222 GCA_029932015.1 Candidatus Fermentibacteraceae bacterium | reverse complement strand
TCCTCAATGATTCTGATATGCATGGAAACGTAGAAGTGCAATGGAACACCGATGATGTTCCCACTGGAGTGTACTTCGTGAACCTGGAAGCCGGAGCGCTCATCCAGACAGCAAAAGTAGTAGTAGTGCACTGAGTATAACGGGGTCGGACGTCACTTTGATCCTTTGTGAAAGAACACGGTATCCATAGTCAGTACTATTTTGATATTCTACCTTCACATCAGATAGATTAATTGTGGTGTCCCCATAACTACACTTTTCAACTAGGGAGCAGGGATCTACACCCTGATCGATGAAGTGTTGCCAGTAGAGAACACCGAATACTTCAGCGCCACCACTGTCCCACAAAGTAGATGAGCGAATCGTCCGGTGAGTACAGGGGGTGCGTACACAGAAAGTCGGTGGGCCAGTCTGAAGGAGTAAGATTCTCCAGCCCTCCCCCGTTCGGTCCGATGGTGTAGATGTCGTAGATCCCCCCTCCGCCCATGGCCGCAACCAGGAAAACGAGTCGGGCACCAGAGTGTGACCACTCGGCTATGAACTGCTGCCAGCCCGTATTGGTGACCGCAGTTTCACCTGTCCCGTCAACGAGAATGGTATAGAAGTCCCAGTTGCCGCTTGGGTTCGCATCATCAACCATCCGATCGAAGCTGACAATGGTTCCGGTGGGATCGATCCTGGGATCGTAGTCACCGAATGGAAGGTCGGCGGCTCCCTGCTGCCCGGCGAGTTCAAAATCGGTCAGCTGTCTGGCGTCTGTGCCGTCATCATCCATGATCCAGATCTGGCTCTCCCTCGTGAAGACTATGCTTGAGCCCAGCCAGTGGCAGTCTCCGTCATGAAACCCCGAGTCGTATAATTCTGTGACAGCCGAACCGGACGGATCCATGAGATAGATGTCCATTGTCCCTACAGGATAGTCCACCCAAGACAGGAAGAGCAGCTCCGTCCCGTCGGGGGACCAGCATGGATACCCGTCCATCCAGCCGTTATCGGTGAGCCTTTTGAATCCTCCGCCATCGGAATTGATAATGCATATCTCGCTGTCGGTGAACATATCCGGACCATAGTCATGCCGGAACGCCAGCATGGAGCCCGTTCCATTCAGACTCATTCCGTGTATCGAATTCTCTGAGCTGTAGATCAGTTCCACGAATCCGGTCGCTGGTTCAAACGAGTAGATCCCCCAGGTCCCCTGGTGCTCCGGCTGGGTAGATCCTGTTTCAGGTTCCTCCGGGTTCCCGCTTCCGCATGCGGTCATGAGGAGGATTCCCAACAACAGGACCTGGACTACATATGTTGACCTCAACTCCCCCCCCCTTGCCGGTTCGACCTTCCGCATATGAACATAACGGGAAAGAGACGGGCAAGCGCATGTTAAGGCTGATAGGCGGACATCTGAGCTGCGTAGTATTACCACAACAGGATCAGGGAGAGTGGGTAGGGGGAGTCTTCATCTCATCATTCTATGCTTCGGCTTGCCTGCCTTGACAGACAGACACATATACGCTTCGGTATATGCTTCATACATCTTCCACTGAAGAACGGAGTCGATCCATGGATATCGGAGACATTATAAGGGCAGGTGCTTCCACCTTCATCGGCAGCCGCCTGAGCGGCATCGCAGGCTCCTCTCTTAACCTTGGAGCCCTGATCGCGGCTCTCCTCAAACTCGCACCAGGTGGTGCTGAGAACGCGGAAGGATTCGACATCTCGGCAATTGTCGAGAGGATGAAGGAAAGCGGCCTCGAAGACATAGCGGCTTCATGGCTCGGTAACGGGAGCAACCAGGATATCTCACAGGACCAGATAGCCGCAATATTCGGCTCGGAGGAACTCTCCAGCTTCGCATCCAAACTCGGTATCAGCCTTGGTGAAGCTACCGGTGGCCTGCAGGACTCCCTCCCCGGCATGGTCGACCAGGCCAGCGAAGACGGCACTGTCAGAGATTCACTCGGCGGTCTGAAGGATGCGCTGAAACTCCTGGGCAAGTTCTTCTGACAGTTCCTGTGTTTCTGCAGCGCCTATTTATCTCCGGCATTGAAGAGAAGCCCGGATGCTTCTCGACAACCGGAGCCCTATAGCATTTAGATTCCTTATCAAGTTATTGGGCGAGTGAGTGTTAACAGAGGGGGAGCATATGATTCGAAAAGCAGGCTTTCCAGTAATCCCAGCTATATGTCTTGCTATTATCGGATGCGGAGAGAACACTGCAGGACCCTCTGATCCTTTCGATCTCTGGTACTCCCAGCAGAACGAGTCGATAGTCTTCATGTCCCGAGCACACAGCACCGAGGGTGAGCTCTATCTGCTGGACAAATCTGGTGAGATCACGCGGCTTACGTACAACAGCAGACATGAGAACAGCCCTGCCATCTCCCGTGACGGCTCTCAGGTAGCCTTTCAGGCCGGTAGCGAGTCAAACATGACCACCTGGGAAATCTATCTGTTGGACATCGCTTCCGGTGTGGAGACAAGACTGACTAGCAACACTTTGATCGATGCCCACCCTGACTGGGGGCCTGGAGACAGCCTTCTTGTCTTCAGCTCGTGGCAGGATTCAACCGGGGCTCCCACTGCCGCTGCAGACATATTCATCATGCGTTCAGACGGTTCAAATGTAACCAGACTGACATGGTCCACCTGGGAGGATAACGATCCCGAGTGGTCTCCTGACGGGTCGCTCATAGCCTTCAAGTCCAATCGGATGACACAGGTATCTGCGCGAGAGGAGATCTTCATCATGGGAGTCGACGGCTCGGATAAGACCCGGCTTACATCAACCGTGGGCTGGCAGTCAGATCATGATCCAAGCTGGAGCCCCGATGGTGACAGAATCGTATACAGCCACTACGATGGCTCGAGGCCCTGGACCGATATTGCTGATCCGTCTATTCTGGTGGAATACTGGGAAGAGCTTATCCCCTGGAATGTTGGTTCAGTGGATCTGCAGGGAAACTCCGAGCTGCTTACCAATGTGCAGCATGTTGCGAGCCTTCCTGTATTTTCAGCGGATGGAGGAAGCATTCTCTTCCTGCGCATGGATTTCATATTCGATTCTTCCGAAATCCTGATTGGTGCGGACCACCATCTGATACTGATTCCCGATACCGGAGGTTCGGGGCAGCAACTGATACCGGAAGACGAGCACACAGGCACAATGGAATTCTACGATTGGTAGTAGGCTTGCTGCAAGTGAGTATCAGACTGTCACTAGAGAAGACCGGGGCTTTCCGAATCCCGCTATCATTCTAGCGGCATAGGGCTGGGGATACATACGGTTACACTCCGCACATATCCAGTTCTCATTCCATTCTGATATTTCCAAAAAGAAGGGAGCCGTAATGGATGACCATCCCGCGGAACCGACAGAGCGGCTGCCATGGAGGATCCGACCCGTAGATGCTCGACAAGCGAGAGGTAGATCATGAAAACCATGAATCCGAAGTCCACCGCATTCGTACTGGTTGCCATCGCCTGCTCCGGCACGGCCTCGGGACAGGAGTGCCTCGACTTCGATCTCCCTCCCATCTACGTTTCCATCGTCACTCATAACGAAGAACCCCTCTCAGGGCTCTATCCCGATTTCGTCGCGGATGAGACCGCCTTCTGGGAGCATCGCACCAAAGTGGTGGAGTTCGCCTGCATGCTCGCAGAAGAGGGAGTGCAATACAATTACCAGTCCGACTGGAATTTTCTGATGGCCGCCGCCATGTACGACACCGGAACGGTATCCACCAATGGCAGGAATTTCCTCCACTTCCTCAGTGAGGACCTGGATTTCGGCATAGATCCCCACGCCCACGAATCCAGCTACAATTACGCAGACGTGGCGTATCTGATCGAGAGCCTGGGCGTCGTACCCTCCAGCATCGTTGGTGGATTCCTCTGTCACCCCCCAGTAAGCTCCAAGGTAGAGTATCTCCGGGACACCCTTCACGGGTGGAACTTCGAGTACGACTGGAAGGCCGAGGTCCTGTGGGGTGGTGCGACAATGAAACATCAGAACGAAGACAGTATGTGGATTTCAGGGATATGGAAACCCCAGGACAACTTCCATTACCTGTCACATGACGAACAGGCTCCCCTGCCCTGCATCGGGGGTTTCAGGCCCAACTGGGAAGGTCTGGACAGCCTCCTGAGCCTGCAGGCCGCGGGAGAGCTGACAGAAGGAAATATCTACACCCAGACGATCATGATCACGCAGATCAACCTGGCAGCGTTTCCCGGAGCCATAGAGGAGTATCACCAGAAGATCCTCGAGTACGATCCCTACGTGGCCGCCGGGCTTCTCCAATGGGTCCAGCTCGACGAGGTCATTGATATCTGGCACTCCGAATACGTATCTCAGCCCAACCTGTATTCATGGCTTGAAGGTGACATCGGCCCCGGGACCGGGATCGCTTTCGATCCACAGAGGACAGCGCTGCATGTCTGGCCCAATCCGGCATGCGATTATGTAAACATCAGTCTTCCCGAATGCCTGATCGATTCCGGACTGGGTATTTACGATGGCTCTGGAAGACTTGTTCGGTCGCTGTCCTCACTGGAGAGCGGCACCATCACCTGGAACGGCCGGGACGACAGCGGACGCGAGGCACCGCCGGGTCTTTATCTTGCCCGCCTGGAGGCAGGCGTCGATTCCCGCTGTACATGCTTCATCTGGATGGCTCATCAGTAGGCACGGCCTTGTATCTATCCTTCTCAACCGCACCCGGATCCCGCAGCTCTTTCAGTCTCTCAAGCAGGAGCAGCACATGTCCGCTCTCCACAACGCTGGAGAAATGCCCCTCGCAGAAACGCTCCTTACGGACATGAACAATAAAGAGCTGTCGGATAGTTTCCAGATCGATCGACTTGAGAAGTTCGGGGTGCTCGTATAGTCGGCGAGCCTCCTCCTGCCAGTCCGGCCAGTTGAAGGAAGTGATGAAACCATTGTCATACAGTGCCATCTGAAATTCGCTCAACTCCCTTGCCCAGTATTCGAACCCGAAGAACACAGGCCCATCGGGACTCCAGGCATTGGCGACAACAGGCAGGAAATCCTCCCGCTGAAATATGGGGAGATACTCAAGTACGGCATCGATCTGCTCGGGAGTAGGCTGGGAATCAAGTTCAGCGATCATCTATCGAGTATCCTTATCAGCTTCTCGAGCGATGCTTCCCTCCTGGATGCATTCACACTCCGAGTTTTGACCACCTTCAATTGCCGAGTCATACCTTCGGCATTACCTCAGGGGATTCGGTGGGAACCGTTATCCGGCACATGGAATCGTATCTACCTTCAACATACAACTGACATTTGCCACTCCCAAGGTTCACGCTGCCAGCTTCGAGGTTATCGAACCAGTCATACAGGACATTCATACTACAAAAGGTATGGTCCTCATCCCTCTTCGCTGTTCCAGTTCTTCTTCATAAACTATCTGCCTTTTAAGGTAAATACATAGATCGGGTTGACCCATGGTGCTTTACAGATTACACTATGTGCGTAACGCAGGCTGTGTAGCATGAAAGAGAGGATATAGATGCCGAATCCATTCTCGTACGGGGGTATCGTCTCCGGAAATGAGTTCTGCAACAGAATAAAAGAAGTGAATGACCTGATCCGTGCTGGTCTGAACGCTGAGAAACTTTTCATCCATGGCGAAAGGCGAATCGGGAAAACCTCTCTTCTGAGAAAGGTCATTAACAGATTTTCGAAGGAAGATGTGATACCTGTTCTGATCAATGTCTGGAAGTGTGTCGATGCAGCAGATTTCGTCAATGCATGCGCCTCCAGATTTGCTGAGGCAGAGGGGGCTTCCGGCCTTCTGAAAAGGATAAGGGCTCTCTTTGAAGGGCTATCCCCTGCTGTTACGGTTGGTGATGATGGAAAGCCCTCCCTGACATTTGAGAGGAAGCCTGGGAGGTTCTCTACCGCTCAGCTCGAGAGCGTTCTAAAGGCGTCATGGAAGATCGCTGATTCAAACAGGGATAAGCAGCTGGTTGTCATCTTTGATGAATTCCAGCAGATCAGACTACTCGGTGATGACCGAATTGAGCGCATTCTGAGGAGTGTAGTGCAGGAGAGAAGCGATATTGCATGGTTCTTCTGCGGTAGCAGAGCGCACCTTATCAGAGAGATGTTCCTTGACTCCGGCAGTCCCCTTTATCGGAGTGCGGGTCATTACCCTATTGAAGCCATTACTGATGAGGACTGGATCCCCTTCATAGTACAAAGATTCGAAGCCACCGAAAGGGATATCCCTGAAGCAGTGGTGAGGAAGCTTCTGGAAGCAACTTCCGGACAACCTTTCTATACGCAGCTGCTGTGTTCATCCCTCTGGGACATATGTGAGCCCGGCGGCACCGCAACAGACTCGCTGATGGATCAGGCTCTTGATATTCTTCTGGAGCGAGAGAGCACTACCTACCTTACGCTCTGGAATTCACTTCCGGAACAGTCAAAGCGGATGCTCAGAGCTATCGCCCTTGAGAACCCCCTGGAATCTCCATTTTCCGGAGAAGTCCTTTTCAGATATGGATTCAAATCACCCTCGAGTGCCGGAAGAGCTATTGAATATTTAACTCATCACGACCTTATTGCGGGATCAACCATTGGCGGGTATATGGTTATTGACAGGTTTCTGGGCATATGGTGCAGGAATAACTTCAGGATGTGACGGAACTCGAATAACCCATGAAGCCGGGTACTCAACAGATCTTGAGTTCAGTACCGTTGACGACAATGATGCTGTCTGATAACCAACCACTCAAACAGGAGCGGATCATGAGCACCCCTAAAAATCTCTCCCTGATCCCTCAAGCCATCATCCTGCTTGTTCTCCTTTGCGGTGCCGCAACCACAGCAGCACGTCCCATCCCTCCTGATCCGACCGACTTCCTGCATGTTGATGGCCGGGATATTCTGGACAGCGATGAACAGCCCATCCATCTCCGCGGCATGAATATGCACACCAATTACTACGCTTTCACCTGGGACCCTGAGGCTCCGCTGAGGTTCGCCACGCAGGAAGACATCCAGTTTCTTGCTGATCTGGGGATGAACGTCATCCGCCTTGGTCTGCACTGGAAGTATTTCGACACATCACTGGGTTATGACCTGACAGATGACTACCTGGACTGGTGCGAACAGGCGGGAGTCTACGTCATAATCGACATGCATGTCGTCCCCCCGGATGAGAGATTTGGGATGGAGGGCATCTGGGATGACACCGCAGCCCAGGAGGAATTCCTGGAGCTTTGGGTCGATATAGCATCCCGCTACGCAGACCGCACCATCATTGCAGGATATGACATCTACAACGAACCGGCTCCACCGGAAGCCAGCCAGTGGTGGGAATTGGCTGACCGCACAGCAGCAGCCATCCGTTCCATAGATCCCCATCACATACTATTCGTCGAGAACCCCATGCATGTGAACGCCGGCTTCGAACTGCTCGACGATCCCAATGTAGTCTACTCCCTTCATGATTACACTCCTTTCATTGTCACACATGCCGGTGCTGACTGGATTGGAGACACTCCCGTCCCTGATGATTACTCATATCCAGGTGACCTGCTGACCAAGGTCGCATGGGTGGACTGGTCATCGGATGCAGTCTCTTACAGAGGGCAAACGGATGACTGGATCTACTGGGACAGCGGACCACTCACTCCACCGGAGGGGGTCGAGTTCGCAACCATCAAACTATTCGCAGGCGGGGACTGCGGCGATGTCTGGTTCGATGACATCGAGCTGCTCATCAATGACGTACTCCAGGCCGTCTACAACCCCGGCGCTGAAGAAGCTTCTCCAAGAGACCCTGAGCAACCTGCTAACTGGGACTTCTATCGCAACGATGATTTCAGCGGTACATGGAGTGATGAGGAAGCTCACAGCGGGAACTACAGCCTCAAGATCAGTGCCGGGGAGGGATTCGGATTATGGCTTCAGTCGGACTGGATCCTGACCGAACCGCTCTTTCCGATAGGTACTGACGATACCTTCCAGGTGCGCGGATGGCTGCTCGCTCCGGACAATGCAAGCGGCAGCGTAATACTCGGCCTGGATTACCTCAATGGAGTCTACGAGTACTACGACCGCGCTCATCTCCAGGCCGACATCCAGTCATTCCTCGACTGGGCCGCCCTGAACGATGTGCCCCTCTTCGTCGGAGAATTCGGAGCCATGTCCACACCATCAGGCGGCTCACGATGCGACCTGATAGCCGACAAGA
>JAOZQW010000356.1 GCA_029932015.1 Candidatus Fermentibacteraceae bacterium | reverse complement strand
AATTATCTCTTTGACCGGGACTGTGAATGCTTTTGCTTTTCTGTCTGTGTTCTTGTCCGGATCTCTGTTCTTCCATGTGGTGAGGATGTCGGGGATGTCATTGGTTTCAATCTTGTCACGCTTGTCATCGAGGGAGTAGCCGTCTGCCTGCATGTCATAGAACCATACATGCTCGGTTCTTCCTCCCTTTACGAATACAACTACTGCAGTGCTTACGCCTGCATAGGGCTTGAAGACTCCTGAAGGCATGGATACTATGCCCTGGAGTTCACAGTCCTCTATGAGCATCTGTCTGAGCTTCTTGTGAGCGTTTGAGGAGCCGAAGAGGACTCCATCGGGGACTATTACCGCAGCCCTCCCTCCTATCCGCAGGAGGTTGATGATGCGGTTGACGAAAAGGAGTTCAGTCTTTGTTGTAGGCAGGCAGAGGTCTTCGTTGATGTCGCCCTTATCTATGCTTCCCTTGAAGGGAGGATTGGCAAGCACTACATCGTAGCAGTCCTTCTCATTGAATCTCTTTGAGAGTGTATCCATGTAGTCTATGTCAGCCTGCTCAATGCCGTGGAGCATAAGGTTCATGAGTCCGATTCTGACCATGGTCGTGTCGAAGTCGTAGCCGTAGAAGGTGCTTTCTCTCAGTATCTTCCATTGGCGTTCATCGGTGAGTTTGTCTCCTACAAGTCCTCTCTGGAAACCGTTCTCATCTTTGTGTCTCAGCTCAGGGCTTGTGTGAACAGTGAGGATATGCTGGTAAGCTCCCAGCAGGAATCCCGCTGTGCCGCAGGCAGGGTCGCAGATCTGCTCACCGAGCTTCGGGTTCAGGAGCTCGCACATCATCTGTATTATGTGTCTTGGTGTCCTGAACTGACCGTTCCTGCCGGATGAGCTGATCTCTGAGAGAAGGTACTCGTAGATGTCTCCCTGGGTGTCATGGAAGGTCTGGCCGTTCTCCTGCCGCTCACGGTCTATCTCGGTGTAGATGCTGTCTATGATGCCTACAGCCTCTACAAGAAGTGATGCCTTGGGAATGATGAATACTGCATCCTGCATGTACTGTGAGAAAGGCTGGTCCTTGTCTCCGAGGTTCTTGATGAATGGAAAGACATTGTCTCTGACATGGGTGAGCATCTCGTCGCCAGGCAGGTGTTTGAACTGACTCCACTGGCAGTCTTCATGGCCTTCGAAGATGGAAGTGTATTCCTTATCGAGCCATTCCGCATTCGATCTGTTCTTGCTGTCCATCGCATCGAGTCTTCGTATGAACAGCAGGTAGCTTATCTGCTCCATGACTGTAAGGGGATTGGCTATACCTCCGGACCAGAATCTGTCCCATAGATTTCCAACCAGTCCTTTGAGATTACTTGTCAGCATCGTGGTCTCCTCTGTTGATCACTGTCCATTTTGAAGCTCTTCCCCTGCGCTGTACGGATATGATGCTCTTCTCCTTCAACTGCCTGAGAACCACTCTTATCATGTCTCTGCTTACTGCGGGACATGCCTTCTGCAGGTCCGATATTGAAAACTCTCCGGGGAACCGCATGATAGCATCCGTGACCATGGCGGTCTTGGAGCCTCTTGCGGGCTCAGTGGTGCCTACGCGCTCCTCAAGCTCCTTGTACGCTCTGATAAGCACTCCCCATATGTAGGTCATCCATGGGAATGGATCGTGTGCATTGGCATGCCAGTTCCGCGAGCTCTCTTCCAGGGCTTCGTAGTAGCTTGCTCTTGATTCATCCATGATGCGCTCCAGGCTTATGTACCTGCCTATTTCAAAGCCGCTCCTGTACAGCAGCAGCAATGTCAGTAATCGGGCGATACGCCCGTTACCGTCATCGAATGGATGGATACATAGGAAGTCCAGTATCGCCAGTGGAATGATTACCAGCTCATCAGTTCTGTAGCGTTCTGTCTGCTCCAGATAGCCCTGTTCGAGTGACTTCATTGCATCAGGTGTCTGGCTGTAGCCCACTGGCTTGAATTTTACTCTTATCAGGGAGCCATCGGGATTCTTCTCGATTATCTGGTTATCTCTCTGTTTCCAGTATCCTCCTGCTTCAGGCAGGTAGCGGTAGATCATTGAATGAAGCTGGAGTATTGCATTGCAGTCGAATGACATTCCCTGGTGCGATGAATGTATCAGATTGAGTGCATCACGATATCCTGCTATAGCCTGCTCGTTGTGATTGCGGCCCTTCTCGGGCTGCCTGGCTATGGCTTTGATCCTTGTTTCGGGTGCGGTTATCCCCTCGATCCTGTTCGATGCTGTGACTGATTCAACGATTGCATTCACACGGAGGCGCTCAAGTACTTCAGGGACCTGCTTTGAGTACAGCTCCTGCTTGCCTTTGAACTCGCCGAGTTTCTTGATCGTGGTAAGGTGTTCGGAGGAGAAGCTCAGTGAGCCGGCATAGCTCTGCAGAAGTGAATGCATCTGTTCCCCCTTGCCAGAATGGATACCGGCAGCATAGGGGTAATATGCTTCTCATTGGGGTAATGTCAAGATTCTATTGCCCTGTTGATTGGATT
>JAOZQW010000355.1 GCA_029932015.1 Candidatus Fermentibacteraceae bacterium | reverse complement strand
CTGGATGCCTGGGAGCCAATCAGGATTCACAATCCAGGCATGAAGCTCGTCATTGCCGGACGATGGGGCTGGGGACCGTCAGCGCTTAAGCATCGACTGTCGAATACTGATGGAGTTCTGTGGACTGGAGCTCTCCAGGCTGATATTCTGAGTTCGGCTGTCTCCGGTGCCAGACTTCTTGTCTATCCATCTCTTTACGAAGGCTTTGGTCTACCGCCACTTGAAGCCGCCTCCGCAGGTGTGCCCAGTGTAGTCACACCTGCAGGCGCTCTGAGTGAGATTTACTCCGGTGTTGCGAAGGTGGCACGTTCTTTCTCTGCAGAGGATATAGCTTCCGCCGTGCAGGAGGCTCTTCTGGAAGATGCGGACTTGAATGGGCTAATGGAGTTCGCATCCGGCTTCAGTTCCTCTGAAATGGCTCGCAGAGTGATCGGTGTTTACAGGGAGCTGACAAATTGAAGATCATCCAGGTCTACAAGGATGTTCACCCTTTCGTGAGAGGCGGGATTGAGAGGTACGTTCATGACCTCTCTGTTTTCCTCGCCGCCTCCGGTCATGAGGTAACTGTCCTCGCCGCTTCAGATGGTCTTCCCGATGGGGGACATGTACGGATGGAGGGCTTCACTGTAGATGGATATCCCTGCGCCGGGAGACTGCTGTCGACTCCAATATCTCCTGGACTTGCTGATGTCCTGAGGGAGTCAGAGGCCGACGTCTTCCATTTCCATCTTCCACTCCCGACGGCTGTGATGTCATGGATACTGTCAGGCAGAAGAACGCCATATATAGTAACTTATCATAGCGATATAGTCAGACAGGCATTCCTGCTGCCACTCTATGGTCCATTTCTCCGCAGATTCCTCGGTCGAGCCGATAGAGTGCTGGCAACATCTCCCGCGTATGCAGGATCATCCAGATGGCTTGCAGGGCTCTCAAATGTGGAGATCATACCGATAGGTGCAGATCCGGAAATTTTCAATCCAGGTGATGAAGCAGATACCCGAGAGCATTCGGATTACTTTCTCTTTGTTGGCCGGTTCCGCAGCTATAAGGGCATTCATGTACTTCTTGATGCCTGGAAGACGATGTCAGACCTGCCTCTTTTGATGGCAGGAGGCGGTCCCCTGCGCAGCCAGATCATTCAAACAGTATTCGCACGTAAACTCAATATCCGCCTTGTTGAGGACCCGTCTGACGAAGAGCTTGTCAGACTCTACCGTGGAGCTGCATCTCTCGTGCTGCCTTCCATCCATCGCAGTGAAGCCTTCGGAATGGTCCAGGTTGAAGCGATGGCCTGCGGTACACCTGTTATCAGCACTGATCTCAGGACGGGAGTCCCGTGGGTCAACATGGACGGTGTATCCGGACTTGTCGTTCCTCCCGGTGATCCGGTGGCGCTTTCAGATGCGGTTCACTCCATGACCGAACCCTCACTGAGGAAGAGACTGGCCAGTGGAGCGCTTGAAAGAGCTCTCACACACTTCAATGCTCCGGAACTGTTCTCTCGGGTAGAAGCAGCCCTGAGCAATGCGATCGAGAACAATTAACAGCCGAGCACCTGCTGATATGGACAGGATAAAGGGGGAGGTGATCCTTGCCATTATGGCTGTTGCCATTGCGGTGCTCGAGGGTTTCATTCCAAGACCTGTTCCATTCCTGAAACCTGGACTTGCGAATATTGCTACCATTACCGGGATACTCATATACGGTCCCTGGAGCGGTCTGAGGATAAATCTCCTGAGGTGCTTCGGGGCAGCGATCTTCACTGGAACCCTCGTCACTCCAACCTTTGCTCTCTCGCTCGCAGGCGGTCTTGCATCCGCATCAGCGATGGGTCTCTTCCGGAAGGTATTCTCAGTACCAGGGCTTTCTGTGCTTGGCAGTATGAGCGGAATGGGTGCTCAGCTTGTAGTGGTATCCATCATGTTTCCGGGGCTCCCCACACGGATGCTGCTCGTCCCGGTTATGATATGGGCGGTGGCAGCGGGAGCTGTCACGGGCGGGGTCACAGCCGTTCTTCTAAGAAGGGGTTTCCCATGGGTTCATGGGGATGGGCTTGATTCGACTCAACCACTGACATAGATTCAAATCCTGCCGGGAGGTACAGTGCTTCAAAATCGCTCAACGGGGTTCTGGATCGTAATATCATTTCTCGGAATGATGACAGGCACCGCATTTGGTGAAGCGATAGCAGCTATCCTTCCGGAGACGTCGACCGCACTACAGTCGTTTTTTGCGGGTTCTCTGGAGTTCTCCATTGGACCTGTCGGATTAGATCTGGTGGTCTTTAGATTCGCGTTGGAAGAGATTGGCTTCAGGCTCAATCTCATGAGTTTCGTTGGGCTGATGCTGGTTGGATACCTTTACAGATGGTTCTGACCTTACACCCAGAATCGGACGGGGAGAAGTCATGATGTTCCGCCCAGGGACCGGAGAGATAATCCTCATCATCGTTGCCCTCATACTCCTGTTTGGGGCCAAGAGAATTCCTGATCTCGCAAGATCGATAGGTCAGGCTCTGCATATGTTCCGCAAG
>JAOZQW010000354.1 GCA_029932015.1 Candidatus Fermentibacteraceae bacterium | reverse complement strand
GGATGGTTCCTGCTCGGTCTGGCCTGTATTGCGAGACCGACAGCTCTGCTGCTGATCCCTGCCGCATGGTTCGCTGCTGGAAGACCCGGCTTCAGAGGGTGGCTGGCGATGGGGCTGCCGATAGCTGCTGTCTGGATCGTGAACATTCTGGCCGGGGATCCCGGGACCGTCATCTCAAGTCAGGGCGGAGTAAATCTATTCATAGGCAATTCACACAGCTCTGATGGCTACACGGCATTTGTGCCGTCTGTTGATAATGCCTCCCCGGAGTGGTCCTTCGGCAGTGACAGGCCATATATCGATAACGTTGAACTCGCCTCCCGGATGGCCTATCCTGAAATATCAAGAGGTTCAGAGGTCTCTTCGGAATGGACTGGAAGAGCGATCTCGGAAGCCTTCGATGATCCGCTTCACTGGTTCGGACTGCTGGGGAAGAAGTTCATCTATCTGCTTTCACCGGTCGAGATACCCAGTAATTATGACCCGTATTACTACAGAGGACTCTCTTCAGTGATCTCGATACTTCTCCATCCCCCGCCTGCAGCTTTGCCGATGCTCCTGTTATGGCTCCTTCTGCCGGGGGCACTCCTTCGCGGAGAAAGCACACGGCAGGCAAAAGCAGCGGGGTACTTCGCATTGACTATCGCAGCTGGGCTGCTGCTCTTCTTTGTTACTTCCAGAATGCGGCTCCCGCTTGTGCCATTCTCCCTGCTCTGGCTCATATCAAGGGTATCAGCGAGACCTGGAAAAGCCCTGATACTGGCCCCTGCCGGAGCGGCGGTCGGCATAGCACTCGGACTTGTCACTTCCAGTACTATCCTGTCCGGAGGGGTGAACATGCCCTTCCACAATGCACTTGCACATTACTCTGAAGGTGAGATGGGAAGGGCGGAGGATCTCTTCGTCATGGCGCTGGAAAGGGCTTCTATCAGGGATGACATAGATCTCAATGGAACCGAGGCCATGTATAATCTCGGTCTGATGGCCATGGGCAGGGGGGATACTGAGGAGGCGGTCTTCTGGTGGACCGCAGCCCTGGAACGGAACCCATCTCATTCCCCGTCGATATCAGCCTTGGAAACCCTCGGCAGTCTTGACCCGAACACCGGGGTGGAGTAGAAAAGGCACATTCTAACGAGAAATCAATGTATTATAATCTGTTAACTTATTGATAACAAAGAATAAAGGAGTGATATGTCTGTTGCGGGAATTGCATTCCGCTACTTTGCCCCTGCCGTAGCATTGCTAACCGGGCTAGTCGCGGTAATGCGCTACAGATCTTTAAAGCGGGAACCTGTAGGCAATGAACGGATGGCTCATCTGGCCGGTCTGATACATTCCGGAGCTATGACCTATCTCCGGACGCAGTACAGAATCCTGTTGGGATTCGTGGTCCTCGTAACAGCAGCCCTCTACTTCGGAGTTGACCATGGAACCGCAATAGCCTTCGTATGCGGAGCCGGGTTCAGCATGCTTGCAGGATATATTGGTATGAAGTCTGCGACCATCGGCAACGTGAGGACGACCAATGCTGCGAGGGAGAGCCTTTCCAAAGCTCTATCGATCGCCTTTACCAGCGGAAGTGTAATGGGACTTTCCGTTGCGATACTCGGTTTGCTGGGTGTCTCCGGATTCTACCTTCTCTACAGCAATGTTGCCTTCGCGAAGGAACTCCTTGAATCGATATTCGGCACAATAACCCTTAACAACATCGCCGGGTTCGGTATGGGTGCCAGCTCCATCGCCCTGTTCGCCAGGGTCGGTGGAGGCATCTTTACCAAGAGCGCCGATGTCGGTGCGGACCTTGTAGGCAAGATAGAGGCCGGTATACCTGAGGATGATCCAAGGAATCCCGCAGTCATAGCAGACAATGTTGGCGATAACGTCGGGGACGTGGCCGGTATGGGTGCCGATCTGTTCGAGTCCTATGTCGGAAGCATAATCGCAGCCATCGTTCTGGCTTTCGGCTTCAGTGTATCCGGCGCAATTCCTGACGGTCTTCTGCTTCCAGGAGCCTCCGCAGGTGTAAATACACTGGTTGCTCTTCCAATAGTTCTCGCAGCCCTGGGGACCCTGGCAAGCATTGTCGGCGTCGGATTTGTCGGTCTTCTCAGCAAAAAGGGAACACCGGCGACTGTTCTGCGCAATTCAGGTTTTATCAGCACTATCCTCTCACTTGCATTTGCGCTGGGAGCGATAATGCTGCTGGATGTTTCAGTGGGTGTATTCTGGGCAGTATTCTGCGGTGTCATTGCAGGGACCGCAATTGGTCTCGTTACCGAGTATTACACCAGCGGTGGGCCGGTCAGGCGATTGGCGAACAGCACCAAGACCGGTCCTGCGACCTGTATCATTGAGGGCATAGCGCTTGGTATGGAGTCCACTATCGTTCCCATTCTTCTCATTGCGGCCACTACTATGGTGAGCTACTCCTTTGCGGGGCTCTACGGCATCGCCCTCGCTGCGCTTGGAATGCTGATGAATGTCGGCATGACAATGTCAGTTGATGCCTACGGCCCTGTGGCTGACAATGCGGGCG
>JAOZQW010000353.1 GCA_029932015.1 Candidatus Fermentibacteraceae bacterium | reverse complement strand
CAATCTGTGCATCATCCCCGGCTGACCGTACCCGAGCTCGATCACTGGAAGACGAGCAAGGTCATCTATTCCTGTACCGCCGATGGCTATCTCAAAGAGATCTGTGACGAGACTGAAATGAACCTTCATGCCGAATGACTCAGAAATGATATCAAGCATCCTCGATCTGTCCAGATCAGGTGTAGCAAAGAATACTTCGTCCACACTGAGTTCCTGCATCATATCGATGGTTCTATCGAGCGTACCAATCACCGGTATCCCCTCGACCTCTTCAATGTCTGTAGAGTCGGATGATATTACACCGACAACTTCAGGGGGTTTAGAAGGAAGCCTTCTGAGAGCGGTGATGACCCTTACGGCAATCTCCCCTGTCCCGATTACGAGGATCCTGGGTACCTCTGTGATGGGGACCAGTTTACGGGCTAAACGCCTGAACAGTGATCGCAGCGTGGCTGCTACAGGGAGAGATACAACTACAAACATCAGCAGCATAAGTCTGGAATAATCCCTCTTGAGAAGATAGCTCGCGGCCATGAGCGCAATTGCCAGATAGATGAGTGCCCGCATGAGCTGCTGCACCTCACCCATGCTGCCAAGATGTCTGCGTGGTCGATAGAGCCCCAGTGAATAGAATGTAACGAACCAGAGAAGGGCAACTGCTGGAAGTATGGACTGGTATGTCAGGAATTCATGATGAAATTCCGAAAGAATGTCGTCAAGCAGCAGAGTCCGAGTGAACCAGGTGATAAGGAATGCTGTTGGAATGGCTATCGTGTCAGATAGCACCAGCATCATGCTGAGAACCCTGTCTGAGCGGCGCACCGGAGCGAAGGCCATCTATCGATCCCCCTTCCCGCCGGAGAATATACCTCGCAGAATCCCGAGGAAAAGCGCACATCCGCGAAAAAGACAGAAGAGCGGAACGGCAGGAAGAGTTCCGGGATCAGTCGATGAAGCAGCTATCGCGAAGGGAATGCATGAGATCAGGAATATGGTAAGCCAGAAAACCGCTGCCATGGGCCAGATAATGCTGAAAGCGAGGGATACGGGCAGAAGTCCGGCGAGAATGATCTGTACTTTGAGTCCGGAGGGAGTATATGATCCCCCGCCTATCATTGCCGGAAATCTCCTGAGGACCACTGTTCTCCATCGACCTCTTGAAATCTTCATCCTGAAATAGGCCATCCATGTAGACCGATGAATATGTGCTACTCTGGCTTCGGGGCTGAAGGCTAGTATGTAACCCGCTTCAAGCATCCTGTATGAAAGATCCACGTCTTCATGATCGGCGCAGGGGAAAGACTCATCGAATCCATCCAAATCATCTAGAGAAGACCTTCTAAATCCCGCTGAATAGGTATCGACCATGTCAGTCACGGCGCTGGCTAGCAGAAGAGAATAGCGCTCCTCGAACTCAACCTGGGCAAGTCGCTGGATCATCCTGCTCCCCCCGGAGGAGTACTTCCCCTTTACGGCGTCAGCTCCCTCCTCAAGGGCTTTGATCAATTCCTCCGCCCACTCCGGTTCCGGTGTACAGTCTGAGTCAGTGAAGAGGATGAAGGGGGCATTTGTGCTCCTCCAGCCCCTGTTCCTTGCAGCGGCGGGTCCGGCATGTGGACCCAGCAGCACAAGATCAGCAAGAGCCGAAGTGCTTTCAGGGAGTGGTTCACCTCCATCAAGCGAGACAGTAATGGTGAGTCTATCCCTGAAAGTCTGTGTTCTGAGGGCCTTGAGACATGCAGTCAGCCTGTCCGAATCGTTGTAGCTTGGAATGATCACTGCGGCGGTTGGCCGGTCTTCCAGCTCATCCCTGTCGGAGAAGGAGACAGTCCGATCGTCAGTCACGGGAAGCTGTTCTCGAACTCCTGAAGAGGTATTTCCTGAATGTTCCGAAAGCCTTGAAGAGCCTCTTCCGCTCGTCTCTGTCCTTCATACTGCTCCAGAGCTTGCGGAGAATGTAGCCGGGACGGAGATAGAAGGTTCTCCTCGCTGCGTCACAGAAATCCACAAGATCATCAGATGTGAGCTTATCTGTCCTCACAACACAGCTATGGAGTCCATCTTCGGTCAGCCATTCCCGCCATTCACCTGCGGTGATGTTTCCGGATGCGGCTGCCTGCCTGTAAGCCTCAGTGCCTGGGTAAACCATCATGGGGTAGAACTGAACGGTATAAAGGTCCATTTCGAGGGCGAGGTCCAGTGTCTGCCGCATGGTCTCTCTGGTCTCCCCCTGCGTTCCCACCATGAAGCAGCCATGCACAAGAAGACCAGCATCACGGGCATTCTTCGTAAATTCGCGTGAATGGGCGGTAGTGATGCCCTTCCTCATGTTCAGCAGCATCTCATCACTGCCGCTTTCAAAACCCACGCATACCTGACGCAGACCGGCCTCTGCACAGACTTTCAGCGTTTTCTTATCAACATTGGCGCGCATATTTGAACTCCAGGATATGGTCACTCCGGAGTCGATAATGGCTGCGGCCAATCTGCGAAGCCTCTCTCTGTCAACCGAAATGGTATCATCCTCGAAGAAGACAGCTCTTACAT
>JAOZQW010000069.1 GCA_029932015.1 Candidatus Fermentibacteraceae bacterium | reverse complement strand
GGAGCGTATCTCCGACATACCTCTTCTCGTAAATAAATTCCTGGCAAATTATGCTTATGACAGCGGAGAGACAGAGAAGAAATTCACTGAGAGCGCAATGTCGAACCTTCTGGACTACTCCTGGCCGGGCAATGTGCGGGAACTCGAGAATATGGTTGAGCGTCTTTGCGTGATGTCCCCTGATGAGATCATCGATGAAAGTGACTTGCCCGACTATCTTCGCGCAGCTCACCCTAATGAATCACACGATTCTGCGACGCCTGAAACGTTCTTCGAGACTGACGGACTCAATCCCTCCGGCACACCATCAGTATATCCGACTCTAAGAGAAATAGAGAAGGCATACACCATATACGTATTGGAACACCGCGCAGGTGGTCAGAAGCGTCTGGCCGCCAAGCTGCTCGGTATAAATGAGAGCACCCTTCACAGGAGGCTGGAGAGGTACGGTCTCACCTCTCAGGAGAAGGATGAATCCGAATAGAGGAACTCAGCCATCTCTGTTCAGACCCAGGCTCAGGGAATGGGCATGGCTTGTTGTTCTATGGATGGTGCTGTTCATCCTTTCATTCATTATCGGACAGAAGGGCATTCCAGTCGAGGACGGTGGTGAATTTCTCACAGTTGCCCGGCTGGGAGGTATCGCACATCCACCGGGTATGCCCCTTCTCGCTCAGCTTGCCAGATGCTCATGGATCGCATTCGGTTCTTCCGGTCTGAGGATCCTGTTCGCGATTATGGCCGCTCTTTCGCTCACCTTCCTCGGAGCGAAGAAGACCCTGGCTACTGCACTGCTGGCTGCAGGTCTTCTTCTGCTTCCGGCGGTCAGGGAGCGGCTGCTGATGTGGGATGCATATTCGCTTATGTTCCTGATCTTTGCGGTCACACTCCAGAGAAGACCCGGAGCGGACCTGGAGGGGGGGTATCTGGCCGGTCTGGCAATTGCCTCGCATCCCCAGGGGATACTGCTTCTGTTGCTCCTCGACTGGAAACGCCTGGATATACCGCGAATTGCCGGCGGATTGCTTCTTGGTCTCAGCATCTTCCTCGCACTTCCGCTGATGTCGGCAGCAGGAGCGGTTATGGACTGGGGCTCTCCCGGTTCCCTTTCCACTTTCATCAGACAGGTCAGCGCAGGAGGGTACAGAGAGGCATTCGCATCAAGTATGGGAGGGGAGGCTTTTACCGAATCCATCGCAATTCACGGGAAGCTTCTCATTGGAATGCTCTGGCCGGCTCTGCTTCTCCCGGCAGGACTTGGGATATGGAGTTTGTTCAAGTCCGACCGGTTTATGCTCTACATTCTGATGGGAATTCTGGTTCTTGATGCACTTTTCATTGGCCTGATTAACCCGATGGCCGCTGGGACCACACAGACAGGAACCCTCTCCCTTCTCGCTCTGCTCTTCATCTCCTTCAAAGGTGTCACTATGGCAGCGGGATTCAGAACTGCTGCCGGTATCGGACTGGGGCTTCTTGTCCTCATAGCAGGAATGACCTCGGAGGATCCCCTCGTTGACCAGACAAAGGAAGTCGACCAGTTCTTCAGACCGGGGCCCCTCGAGGCGGTCTACTTCATTCAGAGCAATGATCTGCTGTACGGCGGGTGGGTCCTCAAGTTCGTGGAAGACCGGAGACCGGATGTGGTTCTCCTCTCGACTGACAACTTCTCCCTCTGGTTCGAACGGATGGCCATCACTTTCAACCCCGGCCTGGACCTGTCTCCGGGTGTTTCCGATGTGGGTGATTTCTCGATACCGAGGAATGTACTCGCGTCCAGACTGATGGACAGGACTGTCGAGGACAATCCCGGCAGACCTTTCCTGACCGACTTCAGATAGCCTTGCAAACTGCAAGGCGCGGGGGAGGCTGAGATGATGCATATGCTCACATTCACTAACGAATATCGTGATAGCTTTTGTAATACAAGATTAAACATCACTTAATCACTATGGCAAGCATATTGCTTCCAATGTGTATGTGTGGAACGAAATGATGCGATTAACCCTTAACTGAAAGGAAGATGAAGATGAAGAAAGGTTTCACCCTCATCGAGCTGATGATCGTTGTGGTCATCATTGGTATCCTTGCCGCGATAGCCATTCCTAAGTTCAGCAGTATCCAGGAAGAGGCCAAGAAGGCAGCCTGCAGGTCCAACCTGAAGAACATCTCGACTGCTGAGGCCATGTACTACGCCAGGCTCGGACATGAGTACACTAATGCCGCCGGTCTCGAGAGCTCCGGTGTCCTTGGTAACGCTAGCGGCCTTGTCTGCCCCTCTGACGCTGTTGCTTACACCTACACCCCCGCTGCTACCACTTACACAGTTGAGTGCACCAGTGGTGGTCATGGTTCCGTCGTTGATGGCGTAACATCCTGGCAGGGAGAGACCGTCTAGGTCTTTCACTCGATGACAGTATTGCGGCGGGCTTCGGCCCGCCGCTTTTTCATATTCAGAGGATTGGATGCGTGACCTCCTGCAGCGGCATGGACATCTTTGATTACAAGTTCGGTCTTACCGGTACCTCGGTGACGGCTCTGGTGGTAGCCAAGTGATGCCGATGATCCCGGCTTCGAGATCCACGATGTCAGATATGTTCCCATCAAGAGCTTCAGATTGAACGACCAAAGATCGTGGGTTCTTTGTCATCGAACATGATATCCCGATGCATCTTATCTCACAATTGAATTAACAGTGATTGATAAGTTCCGTTGTGCGAGTGGTTAAGCTGCTGCCGGGAATACCTGCGATGCCATGCTACTCAGGAAACCTCTTCTCCTGTATCGCTGAAGCGCTGGCCTGCTCAAAGCACCAGATGGCCTTTTCGCCAACAATCGCAGGTGCGGTCGGGTCCTTTGCGGAGAGGAAGTAATACTGGGATGCCAGCAGGTACTCCTCCCTGTGTTCAGCAAGTATGCCTCTGTAGAAATCGATCCTGCCCCCCCAGTCCCGTCCGGCCGAGAGCAGTGCCAGTATCAGCATCAGAGGGATCCACAACATCCCTGCCCAGGTGAATCGCGAGGAACTGAATCTGGCTGCAAGCGTGTAGAGCGAGAGTAGAAGAACAATTACAGGGATGAGAAGGTCGGCAAGCCAGACCGAATGGTGTCCGTTCATGAGCATATTCGCGCAGATGTTCCACTGTGGCAATGGCACTGGATTCTCGAAAGGGTGTACGGGCAGGTGTACTTCTCCGAAGAGCCCGAGATATGCCTGGAACATAGCCGGGATGATAAGTACCAGAACAATGAAAGCCCTGCTCCGTGAGCCGCGGACGAAACTGTAGAGTCCGAGGGCAAGGAAAGGGAGAATAGGAATGAGATGTCTCGGCCCGAACGCCCATCCTCCAGAGGGCATGTAATAGGAGGAAAAGAGAAGGATGTAGGCGAGAACCATGACCGGAAGAGGAGTATTTTTAATAACTTCACCGGCTCTCGCACTGTTTTTGAAGAAGCCGAGGAATCCAAACACTACCCATGGCATGTAGAAGAGGAGCCCCCGCTCCGGTGAAATGAGAAGAAGATAGAATGATCCGGGTGTGGGAAGTGTGAACCCAAAGAAACCATGGCTCATGCCCTCGAAAGCAGCGGTGGCTTCCAGAGAGTAGCCCATTGTCAGAGGATTCCCGAACGCGATCCAGTTGTGGAGAATCTGCGGGAGGAATGCAATGATAAGAAATCCTGCCATTCTGAGAATCCTGGAAGGCTTCCAGTATGCTCTGCCACGATATGCTGCCAGAATGATAAAAAGGAGGAGTGTGGGAAATTCCACTGCTGCAGCCAGAGCGCCGAAGATGTCTGCCCGGGCGTACTTCTTCCTCTTCTGGAAGCAGTAACTCAGGAATATCAGGAAGGCGGCCGGGACATGTCCGTACAGGAGGGTGGAATACGGCAGGAGAATACTGCCCAGCCCTAGTGCAAGTACCGGAATGATCTCGAGCTGACCCTCCCGTTTGCCGCTTCGGGCAAGGGCAAGAAGGAGAAGTATGAAGGATCCTCCGATGAGAAGACGCTCAGCGAGGTATCTCGGCAGTTGTTCGGGGAGATTGATGACAGAGCTCAGGAGATGGACAGGCAGGTGAATTACCCCGGCGGCAACCGAAGTGAGCACCGCTTTATCGCAGTAGTAGTGATCCCCGAAGTGAGCCTTGTCAGCTGTGAATTCCGCGTAGGGATCAATTGAGAGAGTCCCGTGTTCCACCATCTGCCGCGTGAGAGCCCACCGCGTCTGGACATTATCGTACGGGTATGGGTGGAAAACTCCGAAAATGGAGATGAATACGGCAGAAAGAAGTAGAGCCATACTCCAGCGGCTGCGGATCATATGCTTCAGTTTGTGCAATTCACCCTCCCTGCAGCGGAAAATAAAGGAAGAGCGGTACACCGGACAGTCCGGGGGCATGGAGAACCCACTGCAGTTGCCGTATAATCATGCTGTATCCAGTAAGACGGAATTTCAGGTGAGAGGAGGAGTATCCTGGGCAACAGATTTGTCGATCTCGTGACGATTGAGGCTCTTGCCGGCAAGGGCGGTGATGGGATCGTTTCCTTCCGCAGAGAAGCATACATACCGAGGGGCGGTCCAAACGGGGGAGACGGCGGAAGCGGAGGGAACGTATATTTCAGGGTGGACCCCAAACTGGTCACCCTCTCCGATTTCCGGAATGGTGCCATATTCAAGGCTTCTCCCGGCGGTTCCGGCGGTTCGAACAACAAGACCGGCAAGCGCGGTAAGGACCTTGAGCTGACAGTGCCACCCGGCACAATGGTTTACGATGCCGAGACGGGCGAGTTCCTCTTCGACCTGACAAAGCCTGATCAGCAAGCAGTTGTTGCGGCAGGCGGAAGGTCCGGCAGGGGGAACGCATCATTTGCCAGTTCAACAAGGAGAGCCCCCCGCAAGGCGACCAAAGGGGGCGATGGAGAGAGAAGGAAACTAAGACTCGAGCTTCGGCTCATGGCGGATGCCGGTCTTGTTGGTGTACCCAATGCCGGCAAATCGACCATCCTATCCACAGTTACAGCGGCCAGACCGAAAGTTGCGGGATATCCTTTCACCACTCTGGACCCGTCACTTGGCGTTGTCCGAATGGGGAGGGGCTTCAGCTTTGTGCTTGCCGATCTGCCCGGTCTGATAGAGGGCGCAAGTGAAGGGCAGGGGCTCGGACTCCGATTCCTCAGGCATGTCAGCAGAAATCCAATTCTGATCTTTGTTCTGGGTGCCGGTCTTGAACTCTCTCCGCTGCAGCAGTACCAGACCGTGAAAGCAGAACTGGACCTCTACGGCAGGGAAGTGGATCTTGCGGAGGCCATCGAGATAACAGTTCTCTCACGGTCGGACCTTGTGACAGATGAGGATATTGAAGAGATGCTTGCAGTTCTGCCTGAGGGGACATTTGCGATTTGCTCGGTCACCGGAGCCGGAATGGACAGATTCCTCTCAGTTGTTGCCGAGGCTGTCCGCCGGTACAGGGAGGAAGCTGTGTGAGAACCGCAGCCGCTCTTGCCATGTGGAAGGGGCTCCGCAGAGAGGACCTTCGCAGAATACTCGCCAACATGACAGCAGAGGAAGCTCTCTCGACCGTTGAGCGTGAGCTTCCAGCCGGGGCACCTTCGGAGAAGGAACTTGACCGTTCAGTACAGCTTGCTATTGACCACGACATCAGTCACGAGACCCATTCGGGTGAGTTGTACCCGGCAATGCTTGCAGCAGCGCCAGATGCTCCGGCTATCCTCTTTTACCGGGGAAGTCTGGAAAAACTCATGAGTATTCCAGCCATAGCCGTCATCGGCTCAAGAAGATGCACCCAGTACGGCAGCAGAGTCGCCGCGAGCCTGTCACGTGATATGGCGGCCGCAGGCGTGGCAATAGTAAGCGGTCTCGCCAGAGGTATTGACAGCGAGGCTCACAGGGGGGCACTTGAAGCGGAAGGGACCACTGTCGCCGTTATGGGGCACGGGCTTGATATCTGCTATCCTCCGGAGCATTCACGGCTTGCGGCGGAGATCGAGCGGAAGGGGGTTCTCCTGAGCGAGTATCCTCCTGGAACTCCCCCTGCGAAGTTCCGTTTCCCCGAGCGGAACAGGATCATCAGTGGCCTCTCCCTCGGAGTGGTCGTAGTGGAGGCAGGCAGGGAGAGCGGCACGATGATCACTGTCGGTACCGCGCTGGACCAGGGCAGGGAGGTCTTCGCTGTTCCGGGAGAGATCACAAGGGCACTCTCGATGGGGACCAACATGCTCCTTCGCGATGGTGCCGGGGTAGTTATCACTGCGGATGATGTACTTAATCCACTTGGTATTCAGAGACCAGACCGTGGGGACGGGCAACCAGCGAGCATTCCAGGAGGAGAAACGGCATCAAGGATAGTAGAACTTCTCTCGGAAGGCCAGCGGCACTTTGACAGGCTGATAAGGGAGTGCGGTGTAGAGGGCGGGGAGCTACGACGTGAACTCCTGAGACTGGAAATAGCCGGTCTTATAGAGAAAAGACCCGGAGGGATCTACTTTCTGGTCTGATGCTCCCTTTCGATTATCTTCAATACCGCCGCTGCAGCTTCATCAACTGTCATTCCGGCAGTGTCAATACGGTTGGGTAGTCCCTCATAATGTGATTCCCTGGATGCAAGCAGTATTCTGAGTGCCGAAGGATCGGCTGCAAGCGGTCTGCTCCCGATCTCCGCAGCGGACCTCTCTTCGAGTGTTCGGACCGGTGCGAACAGTGTAACGACAGTACCTGTCGAGAGAACGGACTGCAGGTTGCGCTTATCGAGCAGAGAGCCTCCGCCAAGAGACAGGACGAATCCTTCACTCGAATGGGCCAGTCTGCGTAGATGGGTAGACTCCAGTTCTCTGAAGTGTGATTCACCGGATAGCCGGAATATCTCCCTGATGCTGGTGCCTTCCGTCTCTTCGATCAGCAGGTCAAGGTCATAGCATGGTAGTTCGAGGTGCTCAGCCGTTTTTGCAGCGGTGGCCGACTTCCCTGAGAAGGGCGGACCCGATATGTATATCTTCGTATCTTCCGGACACTTGAATACCATAACCATCCTCTCCAGGTGAACATCATGATAACAGCTTGAGACCCTGCAGGGGAGTCCGACCTTCTTGACGGATGCCCTTTCGCTGAGTATTCACTTCAACAACTGTTGTAATGGTGAGATAAGCGGTCTGTCTGGGGGAGTGTGATGACCAAAGAGGAACTTGCCAGGGAAGTAGCGAACAGAACTGGTGTGAGCAGGAAAGTGGCTCTGTCCATCCTCGTCTCTTTTCTTGAGACCATGACGGAGAGCCTCTGCAGCGGGGAGAGCATCTACCTGAGAGGCTTCGGATGTTTCGAGAGCAGGGAGGGGCGCATGCGGAGGGCGAGAGATCCCCAGGGAGATGGGATCATTGAGATACCACCCAAGATCAGACCCGTTTTCAGACCATACAAGGATCTCAAGGATGCCGTCCAGAAGAGCCTTGGCAAGAAGCTGACAATTGATTTCCTCTGTCTTACAGCGAAGAACGCTCAAAGAGTCTCTGTAGTTGGTCCGTTCAACGGTTGGGACGAGACCGCCAATCGGATGCAGAAGCTTCCGGACGGAAGCTGGGTGTCGGAGATTGAGGCGGTATCAGGTCAGACCCTCAGATACAAATACTGGGTTGACGGCAGGCTCGAGACCGATCCTGCCTTCCCATCTGATTCCCAGGGCAATACCGTGAGGCAGATCTGATATGGCTGCGGGCAAGCGCAAAGCCGTGCGGAGGAAAGGCGGCAGGAGCACTGTGAAGGGAGGAAGGGGCAGGAACATTCTTCTGATAGTACTCCTCTTTCTCGGCACTGCCACCGGCCTGGTTCTCGCGATCCCAGGCAGCGGCTTCACGGCGGGTATCAGGACTTTCCTCTGGAACAGCCTCGGTTTCCTGTCAATTCTGATACCACTCTTTCTTTTTCAGACAGCAGCATGGCTGATGAACCTCGGTATCAGGAAAACTGGTTTCCGCATCCTCTCGGGTATTGCAGTAACCGGCTCCTTCTTCACTGCGCTGCTGGATATGACCATAAGCAGGCTTTCACCTGGGTTTCATGACATTCCCGGAGGTACAATAGCCGGGAGCATTTCGGAAATGCTGGTACCCGTGACAGGAGCTCCGATAGCATATCTTATTCTCTTCACTGCATTTGTGGCCTCACTGGTCGCTTTCACAGGATGGGATCTCAGCAGGGATATTCAGACACTCGGCCGTGGAATATCGAGGATATGGAAAACTGTATTCGGAGGAAAAAGGAGTCCGGCTAAAAAGAGGGAGCCTCGTCACAGCAGGAAGCATGAACCGGCTCACGATTCCTCCAACGTCTGGGGTCAGTCAAGAGAAGAAACCACAGTTACAGAACTTCCTTTTGAACCTGCTGCTTCAGAGAGAGTGGTCGAACCGCCCCGACCTGAAAAGAAGGTCAGGCGTCCGAAGGCTGCTGTACGTCAGAGCACCAGACCAGCAGGTATCTCAGGATCGGGCAGGGCCAGCGTTGAAGGCAGCTCTGAGACACACAGCCTCCCACCGCTCTCGAGCCTTGATCTTCCCTCCGAGAGCAGCAGGGGCCGCATCTCGAAGGCTGTTGTTGATGAGCAGGCTAAACTGCTTGTCGAGAAACTCGCAGATTTCGATATCGACTGCACAGTTGTGAGCACCCATCCCGGTCCGGTTATCACGAGATTCGAGGTGGCTCCAGGACCGGGCATCAAAGTGAATCGGTTCGTATCACTCTCGGATGACCTTGCGCTTGCCCTCAAGGCAAGACGGATACGGATACTGGCACCGATACCGGGGAAGGGCGCCGTCGGCATCGAGGTTCCGAACCGGGACCCTGAAACCGTCTACCTCAGAGAAATAATGGAGAGCGTCGAGAATCAGAATCTCCCTATCGCTCTCGGCAAGAAGATCGAGGGAGCCCCGTTCGTTGCGGACATCTGCTCGATGCCCCACCTGCTCATCGCAGGGGCCACTGGCTCAGGCAAAAGTGTATGTATCCATTCCATCATTGCATCGATACTACTCACCAGGAGGCCTTCCGAGGTCCGTATCGCGATGGTGGACCCTAAAATGCTCGAACTCTCCATCTACCAGGGCATCCCGCATCTATGGGCGCCGGTAGTACTGGAGACCAGGAAGACAGGCATGCTCCTCGATGCCCTCGTAACAGAGATGGAGAAGAGGTATCAGAGACTGGCAAGAACCGGTGTCAGATCCATCTCTGAGTTCAACTCAAGACTCAGTACAGAGTCCGAGGATGAGAGGATCCCCTATATCATCCTCTTCATCGACGAACTTGCGGATCTGATGATGACGCTTTCGAACGAGGTCGAGCCTCAGATAGCCAGACTGGCCCAGATGGCGAGAGCGGTGGGTATACATCTCGTTCTTGCAACACAGCGTCCGTCCGTAGATGTGATCACCGGAGTCATCAAGGCCAACTTTCCTTCCAGGATAGCCTTCAATGTACAGTCCAAGACTGATTCAAGGACGATCCTCGATATGAACGGGGCTGAGAAACTTCTGGGCAAGGGAGATATGCTCTTCCTCCCGGCTGCCTCTCCGGAACCGATGCGGATACATGGGTCCTTCATCTCGACTGAGGAGACGAGAACGATT
>JAOZQW010000352.1 GCA_029932015.1 Candidatus Fermentibacteraceae bacterium | reverse complement strand
GAAGGGGCAGGCAGCTCTAGCCGCCATTTCTTAAAGGGTCTCATAAGTAAGATAAGGGGCGGGAGATTATCTTCCGCCCCTTATGCTGATATTGTCTTAAATACACAGGCTCTGACATATGAGATGTTCCGGTTAGCAAGTGGCGGATTAAGAGGGCATATTCCAGCCTACCCTGCAAATAGAAGGAGACCGGTCCTTGAGTAATCCCGGCAAGTGGATATGCTTCGCCAGCCTGCTCGGCATCCTGACCCCGGCCGGGGCTCATCCGCACATGTTCATAGATACAAGCCTTAACATAAGATTGGACGGAGACCGGCTTGCCGGTCTGGAGATAACCTGGTTTTCGATCCGTTCTTCACGGCTGCCGTTGTGAATGATTACGATATCAACGGTGATGGAGCAGTCGACAGCATCGAGATTGAAGCGATCAGGGAGAGGAGCCAGTCCTGTCTCAGCCTGGAGGAGGACTATGCCCCTTTGCAGGGAAGATCGTCACTCTTCAGAGGCAGCTCCAGAGGTGGGATGATATCCGCCTGTACAGGAATGCAGCGGATAAGCGAGGACAGCACAGTTCCTTTCATCGGTCTCGGGAGGAACGGTCCATCCATCGGAGTTGACAGGACTGAGCCGGCGATGATATAACCCTTACTTGCAAGAGAGAATGCAGGGGATGTGAATCCAGGGGGTTCGGTGATCCAGCAGCGGGGACAGGAATTCTGATTATCCGCTGCGGTAATTCGATGCGGAACTGAGCACAGTTAGCACAAGGGAATGATGACCAGACGCAGCATGATCGCCGTAATTCTCCTTGCTGTATGCGTTGGAGCTGTATCCTGGATATCCGGCCCTGACAGCTTCGATTACATTGATGGTACGGAATTCGTCCTCTGTGCGAGAGAAATCGGCACACCTCACCCGCCGGGCTACCCGCTCTTCATTTTCATCCTCAGGGCATCTTCAGAGATCCTGCCTGGAGCCTCGCTTGACTATGACGCTTTCAGGATCATCACTACCATCATAACCTCTGCTGCGTACATCGCTGGTGTCTCTGCCATGATGAGCTTCGGTGCAGGCATAATTGCCTCTCTCCTGGGTTCGCTACTGCTGGTCATGAGTGGTTCCGTACTTGGTCAGCTCAATCTGGTTGAGATACATGGTTTTGGCATGCTGCTGGCACTTATTGCCATCCGATTCCGAAGAACGAGGTGCGGTCCATACCTGTTCTCCCTCTCGGTATTCGGGGGACATCCTTTGTCACTAATCATTCTCCCCTTCGTTCTCAACAGGCGGTTCAGGGAGAAGTGGGTGCTTCTGGCTGTAATACCAGCCACTCTTCTCCTGTTCGTACCCTTGCGAGCCATGTCCCCTGCGCTCGTTCATTATGGTCATCCCTATTCACTAAATACGGCCATCGACTACTTTACGCTCTACTCAAGCTATTTCAGCAATATATCCGACCGTTTTGTACAGGCGATCCTGATAAGCAATGGACGTTTGCCATGCGCGCTTCTCTTTATGCTTATGGCAATTTCAGGGAAGATCAAATGGAAACTGCTCATATCCATTGCAGCAGGAGCGTTCTTTTTCTCTTTCTACATGATATACGACACAGACAGTATGCTATGGGTCATATTCCTGCCAATGTCCATCTGGGCGGTATCCGGCCTGGATCGTCTCGTTTCGCAAGGGAAGGCCGGAATTCTTCTTTCATTCCTGCTGGTCTTCTTCTCGGTTGGACTGGGGATCAGGCATGCCTGGCGAGAGGGTGACAGGTCTGCATCAATCGTATCCCGAGACGTTCTCAGAGGAGTAGAATCAGATGGAATACTGGTCACTAATGGATTCTACACCTTCACCACCGCCTATCTGATAGAGATAGAGGACAGAAGACCGGACATCATCGCGATGGACAGAAAAGGATGTTTCTTCCGCATTCAGCCGCCGATGATACTACCAGTGGAGTTCGCAGACCGGCCCGTATATGCGAACGACGGCTGGGAGCAGGAGAAGTTTACGCCGTCCGGAATACTCTTCACGGCAATGGATACTTCTCTGACGGAGATCGACTGGGGCATATACGACCTCTTCTGGATGGATGAAGAAGTCGTCGATGACAACGCCAGGATGATATTGGCCGATCTCTGGGTGATACGCGGCATCCAGACCGAGAACGAGAGATCCCGAGCGGTTATCTGGAGCGTTGCTCAGAACTGGGCGGGTTCAGGGCAGCCTCTTGCCGGTGTCAACGCACGGATCTCCGACTATTTGTATAAAGAGAGTATCGCTGCTGCGGAAGGCTCAACACTTCCGGATCTTATTACTTCCTATCTTATAGAACCCTTGATAGAGGATACAATCGATTCCCAGGAGGAAGATTCTCTACAGGTGCCCTGAGGGATCGAGGTTTACGCTGCTTGGTCTCCATCTGGATACCGGGGCTGAATAGATGGCTTGCACTTCCGCTATTCGTCAGAAGGCAGTTTCTTGCTCTCATACCGGCCTTCATCGTCCTGCCCTTGCTGGAGAGGGTCAGAGTCCAAGCTCATCTGCGATCCCCTTCATCGAGTCAAGCGAGA
>JAOZQW010000068.1:3438-9742 GCA_029932015.1 Candidatus Fermentibacteraceae bacterium | reverse complement strand
TCATCGAACATGTGGGCGAGACTGTCGTGCAGGATCGCCTGGCTGATCCTCTGTGCGAGCGTGCCTATCAGCTTGATCTCTTCGGGAAGAAAGGCTTCGGAGCCTTCAAGCTCGGGAGCCTGATCTGGATAGGATACAGTGATGTTTCCCGCAATGCTTCCGTTAACGACCAGATCCTCGACAAGTTCCGGTCCTCCAGCTCTGTATCCGTTGGAAGAGAAATCCTTTCCCATATAGATGATACGGGCTTCGCAGTCTTCGGGACTGAACCAGCCCTGGGGTATCGTTTCTGCCGCCTTAAGCAGTTTCTCTCTGATGGGAATATCGGTCATGAGTATCTCATCAAGTCTATAGAGGCAGTTCAGCTCCTTGGCCCTTTCCCTGAGGGAGATAAGGACATTCCCTGGATTCATACCCTCCACCATCATATCAGTACTGCTCCGTATCCGGTGCGTCCATCGATCTGAACGCTAAGCCCGTTGGGGATCTTTACACATCGTACATGTCTTGTTTCAATAGGTGAATCAATCTGTGATTCGAGCCACTCCCAGTCAACGGGACCATCGAGAGGTTCGTTGACAGATATATACGGAATGCCAAAACTTGACAGGTTATGGAAAAAATGGGATCCCTGGCTCAGTTCAACTCTCATTTTCTCACCGGAAACTTCCAGTATTGCCCTGGCTCCAGATATATGTCCCCACGTTATCGGTACTCCGAGCCAGGGATCAGTGCTGCCCCAGCGGCCGAATCCGATGAGAAGATACTTTATCCCGCTGGCCGCGAGTTCCCGGTTCACTTTTGCGATCTCTATTGCTATTTCCCTCGTCCTTGATGCGCTGAACTCAGCCGGTTTGAGATACACGACATGGTCAAGATCGATCACCCCATTGCCCAGTGATCCAGCTGATCTGGCAAGGGCCTTCTTCTCAGATAGACTGGCGCTTTCAACCTGCACCTCTCCCTCGATCCCGGCCATCTCACGCACCTGGACCAGCCCGATGGCAGCATCGCATTCGTATGTGGGGCCCGTCATGGCGAACTCGATCTCAACTGGAGAGCCCGTCTGCTCTGCACAGCCATGAAGAAGATCGAGGACTGCCTGATTGAAAGGGAGCAGGCCATCCTGAAGTACCGGGGCAAAATCCAGAACTCTGGGACCTTCTCTTGAAGTACCGTGCACCAGTCTGTCAGAGGCCGGATCATAAGTTGATGCTGTGAATCTCAGAGTATCATCGTAATCAGACTCTTCCATCCCGCAGCTGATCATGTACTCTGTCTCTTTTATGGGGTCGTAATCAAGCTGCCTGCCCATATTGACCGCCCAGAAGCGTGTCTGTGTAGAATTCATCAATTCGCGAATGGACCCGAATGGAGGGGGCACCGCAGGCAGGGTCGGATTGTAGCTCCAGCATGCGCTTCCATCTACAATACTCTTCCCGAGACCAAGGGCGAGGCTGATCACTCCGTTATCAGGTTTTGATCTGCCGAAAGCATAGTAATTGTATGATTTTCCAACACCGGAGATGACTGGGTAGAAACGGTCATTGTAGAGCTTCCCTACGATGTCCTGAAGCATCACGGCCATACTCTCTCCAGAGACCGACCGACCAAGACCACGATGAAACTCTCTGGCTGCCTCGAAGTATGTGCTTGACCAGACGAACTTGACAGCCTCCATCAGTTTGCGGAATCGCATCTCATCTGAGGGCTGGTTGTTCGGGATCATCTTCGTCTGGTAAATGCCTGCCAGCGGAGAACTAAGAGCATCTTCAAGCAGACTTGAGGAGCGAACAGCAATGGGTTCGTGAGCCTCCGATACGAAGCCCCAGAGATCACCTGCCAGTCTTGGGGAGACCTCTCCTTTTTGGAAGGCAAGAGCGATCCTCTCATCCGGCAGTGATGTATCCGCGTACTTCCCAAGGTCATTGCGCTCAACGAAATCATCGAAGAATTCAGTTGTGATCACTGTGAAGGCTGGAACATAGATGTGGAGAGCCGGCTCTTCATTTCCCTGGAGTGTGCCGATCATTGAGCTGATACGGGAGAGACCCGCAGCTTTGCCGCCGATCCTTCCATCTCCGAGCAGTTTCATTACTGAAGTATTCTGCATTTGTCTCCCTCTTGCAGGGGGATTCCCTGGACCCGGAGTATAACATCGTGGAAGTGATCGTGGGAGGAGATGATGTTTCGATCAGGATACTTGGACGGCCTAACCTCTATTCAGGGCACAGGTCATACAATGTGCTGCGCCATAGCCACCTGTAAGATTTTCAAGTACTACCGGATACACATCGATACCAAGTTTCCTCAGCTCAGGCTTATGCGGGAAGAAGTGTCCTTCGCTTGATAGAACCTCGTAATCCTTTTTGGCCTGTTCGTACAGCCTGCCATATCTCGCCGGATTCTCTGCTGTGATCGAGGCAATACTCTTCATAACTGAGTCTATCCCCCGCTCGACATCAACCGCCAGGATCCTTCCGTCCTCTATGCACAGGAAGTTTGCGGCATAGGCCATCTGTTCGAGGACGGTGATGGGCACAACTGTGAACCCTTTTGTCCGGATGAAGTCATACAGGTTAGTGTTGGTATCTGTTCTGGAGTAAGAGTTGCCTTTCTTCCTGTATACCTCTACTTTCGCCTCCCTGATCAGTTCGATACAGGCAACCACAACATTACTGGCGGCGACTTCGAAATATGTATCAAGGTGCATATTGATCATCGGATCAGGCTGGTCACTAGCGACCAACGGGTGTTTTGCCTGATGAACGACTCCGATCTCAGTGTAACCGAGATCCAGTGACAGAAGCTGGTCTATCGCATCGCGGTTCGTGCGGTCTCCGATCCCCACAAGAGCGAATTCACCGAAGGGGATCCACTCCCCGCCCTCGATAGTGGCAGAGCCAGTCATTTCATGGACGATCGGGACATTGAGGACATCCTGCCAGAGGAACTTGGTAACCTCCGGTTCAAAGCGTCTTGCAGGTTTTGCCATGCGGCAGAGGACCAGACCGCTATCGGTCGTGAACTGCTGATCCCGCATGAAGTAGAGATTTGAAAGGGGTGACCGCTCTGTGATGCTCAGATGGATCTGTCTAACAGATCTCCCTCTATTCTGCGTTTCGTGTATTGCCATCTGCATGACGATGACCTGAAACAGATCCTGCGCGCTGAATGAACTCAGACTCTTTTCGAATTCGCTCCTGGCCCGCTTCATCAGCTTCGTATCATCAGTGACTTGAACCGTACTTCTTGCCAGATCGATCAGTTTTTCTCTGATGGCGGGATTGCTTTCGGCTTCACTCTCGATGATCTGTCCAAGTCTGATGACCTCCACCCCGAAATGGTACTTGAGGATATGCTCCATGAACTCATGCTCCCTGGTCGCTTCCTGACGGTTGAAAACCCTCTCGTACAGCGAAGCGTAGGGTTCCAGCAGCCCGAGGAACATTTCAATTCCCGGTCTATGTATCACGATCCTGTTGAGCCTGTCCCATTCCGCCTTTATGAATCCGTCCTTCATGGCAACTCCGATCATGGATCAGGTTGATATCAAAGCATGTTCCGGCCGCTGTACCCAGCAGTATCGGATCGAGAGCATCAATCAATCAGCGAAAGGGTTAATACTCCCGCCTACAATAAGTACTATCGCAGCAGCAGCTGCAGCAACAAGACCTATGGCAAGCAGCTTCTCCCGGCTTGTGAATATCTTTTCCGCATTATGCTGTTTTCGTGCGACAACAAAGAAGATAATTCCGATAGCATAGAGTATCGAACATGTCAGAATTCTGTCCAGTCCAGCTGCAAATAGCAGCCAGGCAGCATAGATGGTAGATATCACTCCATTTCGAAGGTCTCTTGAACGGTTCTCATTCGGGGCATAGGATTCACCGCTCCTGGCCAGCTTCCATGCGAATGCGCCACTGAAGAAATAGGGGAGAAGGATAGCTGTACTCGCGATCAGGAACAGGGATTTGTACGTGCCGTGCGCGAAGAGTGTCAAGATCAGAAATAGCTGAATGAGTCCGTTTGTGATCCAGAGTGACGATGCGGGGGAGCCATTCGAGTTCTCTGCTTTGAACACTCTAGGCATCAGTCCGTTCCTGGCGGCAACATGCGGTATCTCCGCTGCAAGAAGAGACCAGGCAAGATATGCGCCCCCAAGGGAGATGATCAGACCGGTAGAGATCAGCACCTGCCCCCATGGCCCCACTATGCTCTGAAGTATCAGTGCCATTGATGGCTGCTTCAGCCCTGCTATCTCCGGACGACTCATGATCCCGAGGGATAGAAGGGAGACCATCAGATATATGATGAGAGCTCCTGCAATTCCGATGACTGTCGCTTTTCCGATATCCGACCGCTTCTTCGCTCTCCCTGATACCACGGTAGCGCCTTCGATGCCGATAAACACCCATAATGTGATCAGCATCGTGTTCCTTACCTGATTCATTATCGACCCGAGAGCAGGATTGGCCCTGCCCCAGAAATCCAGCCGGAAAGTACTGAGTTTGAAGCTGACCAGAACCACGATGAGGAATACGATGATAGGCACCAGTTTCGTGACAGTTGTGATGATATTGACCAGTGCCGCCTGTTTCATCCCCCTGAGTACAAGCGCATTTATCACCCACACCATTACTGAAGCTCCGAGAATGGACTGCCAGTTGTTGCCGGATCCAAATACGGGGAAGAGGAAACTCAGAGCACTGAAGAGCAGAAGAGCATAGGATACATTTCCAATCAGAACACTCAGCCAGTACCCCCAGGCTGAGTTGAAGCCGATGAAGTTCCCGAATCCAGCCTGCGCGTAGCTGTATACTCCCGCATTCAGATCCGGTCTGCGCACGGCAAGGTTCTGATAGACGAACGCCAGGGCAATTATTCCAACACCGGTTATGAGCCAGGCTATCAGGATGGGGCCTGCAGCCGCGACAGCGGCCATATTGGCGGGTAGACCGAATACACCGCCACCGATCATCGAGCCGACGATGATCGCTGTCAGTGCAACCAGCCCCAGCTTTCTGTCAGAGTCCAGCTGATACCTCCGAATTCGAGCGGAATAGGAACAAAGGGACTATCCAAAGGGATTCCGGGCACTCCGTACGGATACTGAGTGCTATATCAGAGATCTGCACTGCTTTCAGAGAGCCACTTCCTGGCCTTGTCGATATTGGTGAACAATCGAACGATGTTGCCCCTGTTTATGAAGGAAGTTTCCAGGAATCGGAACTCAGGGGTGATCTCGGTAACCAGAAGCGCTCTCTTGATCTCACGGGAGACTCCAGCCTTCCGGACGGATTCAGGGATCTTATAGATATCAGTGACATAGTCGGTCAGCATCGCGGAACGCAGATCATTCAGGACACGACTGCATCCATTCTTCTTGAGACACATCGCTATTTCGGGCACCATTTGCTGAAGAAGCGAGAGTTCGAAATAGCCCTGAACCTGAACAAGAATACACTCACTCTCCTGATCATATTCAACTGTATACGGCATCTCACGTCTTCCTGCTGCATTGCCATTCCAGCACTGATGGTAGCGGCTAGTACCTACGCCCGTGTATCGCCGTGATAATGGCGTACAGAAGAAGAATTGCACTTAGCACTACCAGGATCAAGGATACCATCAAATTACCTCCAACTGCGCTTCAGGTATCAGAAGTCGGGGCAGTATCCTTTTCTAATTTATGAATAGCTGATTTACAGCAGGATGGCAAGTTCAGGGTATTCCATTTACTCGTGCCTGCAGTTCATAGGATATGAACACTGCACCTTCATGATTCGGGGCGGTATGATGGAAAAGGATATCGGAATGTTGTGGGGGGTAGGGAAGGGGGCCCGGATGATCAGAAGCCATCCACTCTTCGAGATCGGGCAACACTGGAATAATTCTCGATCTCCCCGCTCAGACTGCGAGAAACGCCCTTGTGTTCATTCCCGCCAGCCATGGAATTGAGCGTTCGGATGATAATATTCTCCTTATCGAGTATTTTCGATGGGATGTGAAGCAGCATGCCCCTCGTCACTTTCTCGATGTATCTTCCCAGGCGCCGTCCGGGCATCTCCTCCGGGCTCTTCAGTGACGGGTAATTCAATGGATCGATCACAAGAATGGGTATCCCGGCACTGCTGCACATCCTGGCCTGTTTTCGAACACTGGCATACAGCTCGCTCTCGTAAGGATCTCTACAATTGTCTGGCAGAGGTTCCGGCGCGCAATCCGAAACCAGCAGGATGAAGTTTCCTCTCACATCACCTGTAGTGTTGCTGCTCTGCAGGGTTGATCGAGCTGTTGAGAT
>JAOZQW010000068.1:2024-3338 GCA_029932015.1 Candidatus Fermentibacteraceae bacterium | reverse complement strand
CTGGGACGGGAGCTCTTCTCCCAGGCGCGCCACCAGCGCTTTTCAAGCGGGATGAGTGGTAACCCGCGCCCTTCCAGTGCAGCTGCTATCACGGTCTGCAGAACATCCATCCGACGAGGGTCATTGGTGTGAACCACTCTGATCCTTTTACCGCGCTCCAGATCGATTGATGGTCTGACTTTTGCATGCTTCGAACCGATCCCGATCTTTGCTGTTTTCGCAACTTTGTCCGTCAGCTTCCTCAGTACTCTGCTCTGCATGAACTCCGGGAATTCGCTTGAGAACATCCCTTCTTCTGTATTCAGTCCAGTAGTCTGACTGCTCCAGGTAGTCTCGGAACTGTCAGCCGAATCCATTCCAGCGATAATGGCATCGATAAGTGTGCTTCTTGCATCGCGAAGGCGAATGAGAACATCAGCCACACCATACCGCGAGCCTATTCCCCAGCCGGTTTTCAGAGTCCCGAGAAGAATCTTTTCCGACGGTGGTCCTTCCAGGCCCCCCTTCCTCGTTCTATGTCCCAGAACCATATGAGCCACATCTCTGACATCATCCCAGATCACCTTTGTTCGACCGCGGAGGGCTGCAAGTGCACCGGATGCTTTAGTCATGACAAGGTCGGGTCTGTGCCCATCAACTTCGAGATGACTCATGGCGAATGCAATCGCTGCAAGGGTGCGGACCTTTATTCCTACAAGGGGAAGTCGCCTCCTTGCTTTCTGAAGGCACTCTCGAAGGACAATATCCGCATCTCTGAAGGGCTCCATCACCTCTTCACCGAGATACTCAAATGCAAGAAGCCGCTGGATCAGAGTGGCTCTTGCTTCAGGCTCCGCAAGGCTGTTCACTTCCACGGACAAATCGAATCTGTCCAGAAGCTGTGGACGAAGCCTTCCTTCATCGTTGTCCATGGTCGCGAAGAGCTTGAAGCGGCTGGTTGCGGAAGCTGAAATACCCTGATGTTCTATAGTGAGCAGGCCGCCTGCGGCACAGTCAAGTATCTGATCAACAATCTGGTCACAGAGCAGATTGACGTTGTCGATGAGGAGGATCCTGCCATCGGCCCTCTCTAGAAGACCTGGTTTACGCTCGATCTCCCCTGTTCTGAGAATCTTCTGGAGATCAAGGCTTCCGATGAGATTGTCCTCGGTAATGCCCAGCGGCACCTTTACCAGGGCATTATCCTGGTCCAGGTCAGGATGGATGAAACGGGTTGCACGAGTGAGAACGCTCTTGCCGGTTCCCCGGGACCCAATGACAAGCACACCGCCCAGGGTTTCATCCACCAGGGAGATCTGAAGTGCGAGTCGGGCA
>JAOZQW010000068.1:0-2014 GCA_029932015.1 Candidatus Fermentibacteraceae bacterium | reverse complement strand
GACCCATAACCGCCGAAAAAGGGATGTCGCAGGGATGCATGTTCAGTATTCGCTGGTCAGGATCGATTCGGGATTGAAATACTCGCCTTTTCCTGATTCTGTTTTTAAGGCGCGGTTCTCCAGTACGGAAATAAGCTCTTCCCGCCCGGGAGGTTGGTCCATTCCTCCTGATCTTGTTCTATGACATACGCAGAGATGTGCCACGGCAAGCAGAGCCTGCAGATCCACTTCCTTATGGTTTTCAAGAGCAGACCAGGCCAGGGCGGCTCTGATCATCACCAGGTCGGGTCTCTGTCCGTCAACCTTCAGCTCAGCCATGGCTCCGGCAATCGTTTCTATCGTTGCGAGAGGGAGTTTAACTTCATGAAGTCTGACACGCGCTTCCTCTATCGTCTTGCGCAGCCTCAGATCCTTCTTACCCAGTGCCTTGCTGAAGCGAACCGGATCGGTTTCCCAGGCTAGAATGCGCTCGATGATCTTGATTCTCAGCATCGGATTGGTCTCAGTCGTTACATTCACGGACATGGCAAAACGGTCGAGTATCTGTGGCCGGAGGTTTCCCTCCTCAGGGTTCATGGTTCCCACCAGGATGAACCTGGCGGGGTGTGTAATCGAAACTCCCTCTCTTTCAACCGTGTTAAAGGCGCCTGCACAGGCATCGAGTATGTCATCCGTAACATTGTCAGGCAGAAGATTAACCTCATCTATGTAAAGTATCTGCCTATTTGCCCTGGCCATGAGCCCGGGCTGAAACACAGTCTCACCCTTCTGCAGCAGCTTTTCCACATCGATGGTGCCGAGTAGGCGATCCTCGGTCACTCCGAGTGGAACTGTAACAAGCGAAGGTCTGCGGCTGATCCCGCCGGGCAGCGAGTCATTCTCCAGAGCGGCAGTGCAATCGTCGCAGCGGAACCGGTCATCATCGACAAGGCAGCCGTAAACACATCCCTCTACAACTTGCTGGTCGGGGAGTATCTCTTCAAATGAGCGGACGAGTGTACTCTTGCCGGTACCCTTCATCCCTGATAGAAGAACTCCCCCGATGCCCGGGTCAACAGCTGCTATTGCGAGAGCAAGCTTGGCATCGTTCTGCCCTACAATTCCCGAGAATGGAAACATGAATCACCTTTCTCAGCCAACCGCCTGACAGTTTCGGCGGACCAACCGTTCAGCACGTTTATACATAGGAATGCATCATACGGGGGAGAATCCAGGTGGTCAACGTACCGATGGAGATAACATGCCATCTGCCCGGCGGCGCGCTCTGTTTGCGATCCGGGAGGAACTTGCTCTAGCTGTGAACCTGTGAAGCCTGGAAGATCAGTTTCCCGATCTCACCTGAGGTCAAGCGACCTCCTTTGATGACCGAGCAGAAGAGACCGTTTGCCGGCATTACGCATTCCCCGACAGCTCTGAAGATGGCGCATCCGTCACCATGGCACTCCTTGCCGATCTGCTCGATCAGCAGCAAAGCATCCGGGAAGGAGATGATATCACCGATGTGGAATTCGAGAGGTGACAGGCACCTGAATGTGATGTTCTCACCCATGGCTCCTTCAGGGATGCTCATGTCTCCCCTTGATTCGATCATTCCCTCGACAAGGGTTCTGTCGAGAAGGCTCACCTGTCTGCCTGGGGTTCCATAGTGTGCGTCTCCGATGATTCCGCCGGTGTCCAGATCGATGGAGAGCACCGGCTCCTTTGCAGTACCCTTCCCGGGAGAGATGTTTACAGTGAGTATCTGGATGCTTCCGGGTCGATCAGCTGTCATCGATACCCCTTTCGAGCCACCATCCGTAAACGACAGGGACTATCAGCATCGTCATGAACTCAATGAGCATACCCCCGAAGACCGGCAGAGCCATTGGCCTTGAAAGCTCTGAACCTCTACCTGAGGCAAGTATAACGGGGAGGAGTGCGATAATGGTGGTGAGTGTCGTCATGACCGCGGGTCTTATTCGCCTGACACCTGCCTGTACGATCAGGTTCCTGAGTTCTGTCCTGGTTGCGGGAT
>JAOZQW010000351.1 GCA_029932015.1 Candidatus Fermentibacteraceae bacterium | reverse complement strand
TTCTCACATTGCTCAGATTGTCAATCAGCTGCGAAGGCTGCAGGAATACATGATATTGGGGAGGACATATCAGTACTGCTCCCTGGACCTGCATGGTAGCAAAGCAGGAGGCTGAGTAGATGAAGCGATTATGATACTGCAATAGACGCATCTGGAACTTCTGTGGAGGAAGAAGCAATCTGAGAAGCTAACGTGTTGGTATGCAGCAGACGGGGAACAGCTCGAAGGAGCAAGTAAGATTCCGAGTATTGAAGACTAAACAAGCTTCAAATACCTGAATACATTTGTCCACTATCATGCTTGGTTGAAGTTGTTGACGATGCATATAATGCAAGTATGCAATCTAAGAGATCAATATGGCTTGAGTACAATTCATTCCAATGAGGGGGAAATCATGAAACTGCTAATTGCTGTCTCCTTGAGTTTGCTTCTATTCGCCTGTGGTGGGGACGCTGAAAATGCACCGGAAACCACCGATCCTGAAGTAGTAGCTGAAACTGCAGATTCAACTGAAGACGTGGTCGAAGCAGACGTCATTGAAGAGAAATATTCTACTGTTGAAGATTATGGTCAGATTGCGAGCAAAGAGCAGTTAATTTCTGAGTTTGGTGAGGAAAATCTGGTTGACGGTGAATCATGGTATGCTGAAGGTACAGTGAGATTTGACAATACGGTACTCACAAATCCAGATAATGGACAAGTCATTAAGTATCTATGGCAAGAGGATGGAAGTACGTTCAATTCCCTTGAAGTCAGTTATTACTTATTTGATGAGAACTATGCAATTCTGGGTACACAGGCAATATCATGTGAGTGTGGTGTAAGCACTGGAATGTCCTTACAGGATCTGCAAGAGTGGAATGGTGCGGAGTTCAGTTTCTTTGGCTTTGGATGGGATTATGAAGGCGGCATATTCGAAGACGATGGAACAAAGATCGCCGAATGTCCAATCCAACTGAAACTATCCTTCGATCTGGAAGTGGAAATTCCTGAGGAGTACAGGGGAATGTACTCGGATCAAGTGTTCAGTACTGCGGATGAAATTGCTCAGGGAGCACCAGTACTAGTTGATATGATGACTTATCGCCCTGCTGATGAATAATGCTCTGAAAATCAATTCAGTAGACAACTAGCAGAAGAAAGAAGAACCCGGCCATTTGGCCGGGTTCTTCTTTGTAGAGCGGAGAATCATTGGTTTGAACTCCCTAACTTCGTGGATTGAGGATTTGAAGCGGTTGTATGGAGTGCTCGATATCCGACGGATACCACTCTTGACGACTGGCCATTGAAGGCCAATAACAGTTATGGGTTGTTCGAGGAGGACTCCAAGTAATGTTATGTCAATGAAGATATCCATCAGTGCTTGTATTCTCTTTCTAGTCGCCCAAGCCTTCGCAGTGTATCCTCCGGTGTTGTGGGCGAGGACATACTTTGAAGGATACTTGTCTGGATTCCATGATGTTCATGAAACGAATGATGGCAGCTTCATTGCTGCTGTCGAATCATCCATCGATACACAATTCCCTCTCTGCCTCTTCGATGCGGATGGGGATACTATCTGGACGGGGAGATCCGATCAGGATCTTCTAATAGGGTACTGGGTTGAGGAGTTGGGTGATGGGAGCTTCATAGTAACGGGCATTGGTAGAGAAACCCCTTCCTCGGAATCTGGCCTGCTCCTCGCGAAGTACAGCTCGGTCGGGGACCTCGTATGGCACCGCATTTACAGCCTGAACGAATCCGGCGAGTATGGCTATAGTCTCCTCTGTCTACCCGACGGAGGATTTCTCGTTACAGGTAGAGTGAACGGTTCCGGATTCACTCTGGGGCAGGCCTGGATTCTGCGAACTGATGCTTATGGAGATACCCTATGGACCGATATCTGGGGAGAGTACACAGTCAATTGGGCCAGGAGGAGCTGCTTCATCAATGACAGTCTGAAGGTCCTCACCTACGGCCGCATCCACCCCGACTCCAGCAGAGGACCACACATACTAACTTATGACATGAGCGGAAATCTCGTGCGGGAGACACGCATTTCCGAACTTGGTGGTGATCAATGCCGAGACATGTGCTTTGCACCACTCGATGGGGGTTATACGCTGACTACATACTACCAAGCAAAGGTCGTTCATGTGGATGATTTAGGCAACATTCTCTGGAGCGTAACCATACCGGATACATGGGTCAACTATGGTCTCACTATAAACTCAACCATGGATGGTGGATACATCTGGGGCGGTTACAACGACTGGGAGCCCATCGACAGTCTCCGCCTGTATCATTCGGGGAGGCTGGCCAAGCTCTCCTCGGACGGAGAAATTCAGTGGACTCGCTCCTTCGCTCAGGTGTCTTGCGCTGAGACCAACTCTGTCCGACAGCTCTCTCAAGGGGGGTACATCGCGGCGGGGTTCAATCAGTACAACACTGGAGCCCTGGTACGTTTCGCACCCGAGACAGGGATAGAAGAGGGAGAAACCATCCACGCATCCACCCTCATTCCATCTCCCAATCCCTTCACTTCGAACCTCTGCGTGAGCTACAGCCTTCCTGAGAGTATGCAGGTCTCGCTATCGGTGTATGATA
>JAOZQW010000350.1 GCA_029932015.1 Candidatus Fermentibacteraceae bacterium | reverse complement strand
CCACCCTTTTTGCTGTCCAGTCAGCTAGAGGCTGCAGCATCAGCATGAGAAAAAAGGCGACCGTCATGGGGATGAGTACGCTCTCACCGTTCTTCACGATTACGCCGGCAGCTACGATACCGAGCATGGAGAGTGCCATCCTGGGAAATCCGTCCATCCCCATGGATCCCGGTCCTGCTATCGTCGCCTCCTGAGCAGAATCCCCGCTGCTCATGTCGCTGTCAGCTGATGTATCCGGGGTCATTTCACCTCGTTCCGGGAGACCATTATCCTCAGTCATTTCAGGTGTACTCCTCCGGTCTTCTATCCTCCAGGCAGTTGAGCTTGCTCCTCATTAGAGCAACATCATCCATCAGAACTTCATAATCAGTGATGTGATCCATTATCACGGTGCCTTTCAGCATGTTCCCGCCTGGATGCGCGACACCCCCTCCGCCATTGAATGAGACTCCCAGATGTTCTCCTCCAAGATTGCAGCCTGCCACGAATACCTGCGCCTCTGCCGCTCTGGCACAGAGGAGCGCACGGAATACCGCTCTTCTTGCCCTCGGCCACTCTGCCGGGACAAAGAGAATCTCAGCGCCATTCAGAGTAAGCCTTCTCGCAAGCTCCGGGAACCTAAGGTCGTAACAGACCATTCCAGCAGATGGTGTGCCGGCAAGATCGAAAACTCCACCACAGCTTCCGGGTATGAAAGCTCTGTCTTCGCCCATCTGGTGAAAGAGATGTACTTTGCCTGTTGTGTAGACGAGAGTGCCGTCAGGGGAATAGACGGGCATTGTGTTCACTACACCTTCATCGGTGATAACAGGAAGCGAACCTGCCACGAGCCAGATGCCGCAGTCAGAGCTCACCTGCACGAGGGGCAGTTCGGCAAGTTCTCCAGGTTCAAATGCGTACTCTGATATTCGATCGAGAATGTAGCCTGTGGTGAACAGCTCGGGCAGAAGTACTATATCGGGAGATGGACCTGTAGCTGCAGCATCGCAGAATCTCTTCATCGATTCTGCAGGATTGCCTTCGATCGGCAACTCTATCGTCCTGAGAAGCATTCTCTACTCTCTCCTCCGCCTCAGCGATTGCCATCCGCTATTGAGCGTTACGCGGCATTGAGTAGTATTATATGAACATGCACAAGGCTATGTAATACCTCGCACCGGAAGGAACATGAAGATGTCTTCAGAAATGAGCATTAGCAAGCGGGCAGGAGCCATTCAGGAGTCACCGATAAGGAAGCTTGCGCCTCTTGCCGCAATAGCTCGCAAAAAGGGGCTCAATATCTATCACCTCAATATCGGTCAGCCCGATATACCGACTCCTGTCGAATTCTGGGATTCCGTGCGTTCTAATATGGACACTGTCCTCGCCTATGGACCCAGCGTTGGTCTTCCGATGCTGAGAGAGGCTATCTGCTCATATTACGAGAGAACCGGAATTCATATTGCTTCAAACCAGGTGATGATCACCACAGGCGGCTCAGAGGCTATTGTATTCGCCATGATGGCTACCTGCGATCCGGGTGATGAGATAATCTGTTTCGAGCCTTTCTATACCAACTACAACGGATTCGCAACTCTTGCGGGAGTGAATCTGGTACCGGTCACATCGCACGTTGAGAATGGTTTCCACCTACCCCGTGAAGACGAGATAACATCGAAGATCACCGAGCGGACCAGGGCGATCCTCATATGCAATCCGAACAACCCTACGGGAACGATCCTTACGGATAATGAACTCGAGATCCTCTCCAGCACCGCACGTAAGTACGGGCTCTATCTGCTTGCAGACGAGGTATATCGTGATTTTGCTTTCGATGACAGGAGCCATTCATCGATTCTGGAGCTTGAAGGCATGGAGGAGTACGCAGTTGTAATGGACTCCATCTCCAAACGATTCAGCTCCTGCGGCGCAAGGCTTGGAAACCTTATCACAAGGAACACAGATCTGATGACGGTTTTTGTCAAGTTCGGTCAGGCAAGGCTGTGCCCTCCAACTCTCGCTCAGTACGGTGCCGCGGCGATGTACTCCTCCCTCACCGAGGACTACTATTCCGGTCTTGTCAGGGAATACCAGTCGCGGAGGGATCTTCTCATGAGCGAGCTCCAGGATGTAGACGGCATCTTCTTTCTGAAGCCAGAAGGGGCTTTCTACGCGACAATACGAATGCCTCTGGAGGATACGGATCATTTTGCCGCATGGATGCTCACGGATTACTCGAAATATGGCAGTACGACTATGGTCGCACCTGCCGCAGGATTCTATGCCACACCCGGTCTCGGACACAACGAGATACGGATCGCCTACGTCCTCGACGAAGGTAAAATGCGTAAGGCACTGGAAGTACTGAAGAGTGGAATCGAAGAGTACATCAGTTCTGGAGCTTATGACAGTCGCTGATGCGTTTCAGTAACTGACTGCGTCAATGCCCCTCCGGCCTGTTTCAGGTTCTTTCAGCAGAACGTAGATCCCCGAGGGTATGCAGACCAGAGGGATTCCTGGAGATGATACTGAACCCTGCCTCACGCAATCCTGCCCCCTGCAAGGGGATTGGGTAATCCGGATCTCGCCTGATTCGATCTGCAGCGTCAGCT
>JAOZQW010000349.1 GCA_029932015.1 Candidatus Fermentibacteraceae bacterium | reverse complement strand
AGCTACAGTACCGATCGTGAGGACGCCAAGTACTATGAATATGCGTCTCCGGAGTTCTTCCAGATGATCCCAGAAGCTGCCTTCCTTCACTTCCCTCAATCTGCAGGTCCCTCACTCCAGGGCGCGGAGCGCATCGGGAAGAAATTCCTCTTCCCGGCTCGGTTCGAGCCGGACGAGTCTACAGTCCTCCCAGTCGAAGGGCAGCGCCCACGTCCTGCCCCCCGCTCTGCTCTTCTTGTCCCTGTCCAGAAGTTCTCTGATCCTGTGCGGCTGGATGCCATCCAGCTTGACCGGAAGTCCGGCTGCTGACATCATCATCTCAAGCTCACCTGCAAGCTCTCTGTTTCCGCCCAACGCAGATGCAATTCGAGCTTCGGCCAGGAGCCCGAGACCCACTGCCTCCCCATGACCGAGATCGAAATCGCTCGCAGCCTCCAGGGCGTGACCAATGGTGTGACCGAGATTGAGGATCATCCTCTCTCCATGCTCGGTCAGATCACGCGCCACTATCGCGCCCTTTACGGCAAGACAGCGCAACACGGCATCAGTGACAGTATCTCTGTCACTCCTCTCGGCAAGCACTGCGGGGATCAGATCCGAAATGGTCCTTTCACCAATCAGAGATGTCTTGAGCATCTCCGCCGCGCCATTGCAGAGCTCTCTCGAAGGAAGAGTCTCCAGCAGGACAGGAGAGATGAAGATGCCCATAGCCGGATGGAACGTCCCTACCTGGTTCTTCGCTCCCCCGATATTCACTCCGGTCTTGCCTCCAAGGCAGGCGTCCACCATGGCCAGCAGAGTACTGGGGACAAGGAAAAGAGGGGCTCCTCTGTGCCATGTGGATGCGGCCATGGCCCCGATATCACACACAACTCCTCCACCGATTACCAGAACAGGCGTATCCCTCCGGATCCCTGCTTCGGACATGATCCGCCAGAGCGCAGTCAGCGTCTCAGGTGTCTTCGATGTCTCTCCGCCTTCTGGTGAATACACCCCTGAGACGGCTCCTGCAATATCGTCAAGATCGTTTCGCCACAATCTTCTGACCTCGGGATCTATTATGAGAAAGGGCTCTGCGGCAAGAAGTCCTGCCGGTAGTGCAAAGGGCTTAGATCCCCTGATGGCTGTAACCTCTGTTGCATTCGGGACTGATCTCCAGTCGAATCTCAGATCCGGCTTCATTTCGGCCCCCAGACAAGCCAGATGAAGGTCGCCCCGGCGATCACAGCCGCGATGGTGAAGGGCAGCCCCACCTTGACGAAATCCATGAAGGTGACTTTGTATCCGTTCTTCCTCAGGAGGGAAACGGAGACGATGTTGGCCGAGGCGCCGACCGGGGAGATGTTGCCGCCGAGACACGCGCCGATGAGAAGTCCGAATGTAAGGTAATAGTGACTGCTCCCAGAGCCGCCCATGGAGGCAGCAATGCCGTGTGTTACTGGTATCATTGCAGTAACGAACGGTACATTATCGATGAAGGCGCTGAAAATAACCGCGCTGACTACTACGATGATATAGGCCGAAAGAGGGTTGTTCCCTGATATACCTGCGAGGAAGATGCCAACCTGATTCATTACTCCGAACTGATCGAGCGCTCCAACCATGAAGAATATCCCGCCCAGCAGGAAAAGAGTATCCCAGTCGAATCCCTTGATGATGGCTCTGGAGGGACGCTTCTCAATGCTCTCACCTATCGTTTCGGTGACAGGATGCTTCCTTCTGTGGAAAGAGTGCTGGATGGTAACCACAACTCCTCCCGCGGCGCAGAGCAGTCCAGCCTCGATACCGACTCCGGTAATGAAGAAACTGAGAAGAGCCAGACCGAGGATGACGAAGGCCAGAACCCAGGCGGAAAACCAGCTGGAGACTCTGGGACAGGCAACGGCAGGCAGCAGTCTCGCATCACGCTTCAGCAGCCTGAAGAGGATGAAGAACGATGCAAGAGCCCCAAGCTGGACCGCGAAGAAGATACCGGGCTTCCCGAGCATCACAAAAAAATCGTTAAAATCCATGTTCTCCGCTGCCGCAAGTATCATGCTTGGCGGGTCACCAACGAGGGTAGCAGTTCCCTGGAGATTGCTGGCGATGGCGATACCGATCAGGAGTACTACCGGATTGGTCTTGAGCTTCCTGGCCACTTCAAGCGCAATGGGAGCCACTATCATAACGGTGGCCACATTTTCCACGAAAATGGAGATAACGCTGGAGAGGATGCACAGATAGATGGCCGCATGTCCGTAATTCCTCGAGCGCTGGACTATGTGAGCCGCCAGATAGCCGGGTATCCCGTCCTCTATCAGAACTTCTGCTATCAGGAGAATCCCGGAGAAGATAAGGAGTACGCTATAGTTTATGCCCGAGGCGATACTTCCCAGTTCGGACCATCCGGGGAAGGAGCCCAGCACGATGCTGACGACCGTCGCCAGCGCGACGGCAAGCCAGATGGCAACGCTCCTTCGCCTGTGGGCAAAAGCAATGTAGGCATAGGCTGCCAGAAAGAAGATCGAGAAGATGAGCCCAGGGCTCAATTCAGATTCCCGGCCTGTACTCGTTCAGCGTGAACGTGCTGTCTGCGGTGGTCATGGCTCCCATCCC
>JAOZQW010000348.1 GCA_029932015.1 Candidatus Fermentibacteraceae bacterium | reverse complement strand
CTCTCTGCATCGGGCCACTGCTGCTCAAGCGAGTTGGCCGGAACCGGCAGTTCGGAGGTAATGACCCTCCCAGGTCTGAGAGTGGAGCCCCCGCAGGCTCCGATAAGCATTAGGGCGGCAAGCACCGCCGCCGCATAAATCCTTCTCATGGCATCTCCCTTCATCGAGATCCTGATCGTTTATCGAGTTCATGTTGACTGATGCGGGAAGCCGCCTCCGGACACCATCCCCTGAACAGGCATTCTGCGCATCGAGGACCGACAGGCCGGCAGATCGTCTGACCGAATCGGACCATTACATGATTGATCCTGCTCCACCAATCCTCAGGGAAAATATTACGAAGAGCAACCTCCGTGTCTTCCGGGGTTGATGTGCTCACCAGCCCGAGCCGATTTGATATTCTGTGCACATGTACATCCACACAGATGGAGGGGATACCGAATACCATTCCCAGGACGAAGTTCGCCGTTTTCAGCCCGACTCCGGGCAGGGCGAGCAGAGCCTCCCTGGAGTTCGGTACCATGCCATCATGCTCCTCCAGTATCTGTGCGGCTATCCTGATGAGCTGTCCTGCCTTCCGGCGATAGAAACCGGCAGGCCTGAGGAGCTCCTCGAGCTCCTCCTGCTCCATCGATGCCATAGTCACCGGATCAGGTGCCCTTCTGTAAACGGCCGCCGAGACCTGCGTGGTTACCGCGTCTCTGGTCCGCAGGCTGATAATGGTAGAGACAAGCGCGGGAAAGGCATCTGCTGAACTCTGCAAGGGGGCGGGGATGACTGTTTTGCTGCCGATCATATCGCTCATGCCATCCAGTACATCAAGGGGAGCAATGACCGGTGACGGACTCATTTCATCCTGACGAACTTGAGTCCGCTGTTCCTGCCGCGCTTGAGACAGAGGGCAAGGTCTCCTTTTAACAGGGATATCAGGTCTTCACCGAGAGCCTCGGTCCTCCATCCGGCAATCCCCTCCAGTGAATAGAGCTCCTCAGAGGTTGCAGGTGGATCGCTGGCTATTCGATCGAGAATCTCCTTCGGCAGCAGCAGCGAGGGAGCTATCCCCAGTCGGACAGATTCCTGGAGAAGGAATATTCTGAGGATCTGCTTCCGGGCGGAAGCGCCCGGAGCCGAGTGACTGCGAAGGAGACGGGGTACATCCTTCGGGGGATCTGTGGCGGTCGTTCGTACAATTTCCAGTATTTCCCTGCCCCATCTCTCCATGAAACCGGATGAGACCCCCCTCAGTCTTTCGAGACTCTGAAGGTTCCTGGGCTGCATTGCGGCTGCCGCCGAAAGAGTGTAATCCTTCAGGATGAAGTTTCGGGGCTTGTCAAACTGCATCGCTGTCCGCTCACGCCACTTCACGAGATTCCAGAGGAGCGGCAGACCCGGTTTTCTTACTTTCCCCGCCGATCGAGCCTTCCTGAATATCTTCCTGAGAGGGACTCCGCATGCCGCGGAATCGATCAGAATCCCGATTTCGGCCTCGTACCACTTCAGACGGCCAGAGGATCTCAGCCTGCTCATCTGCGAATCGTATATCTGGTGCAGGTAGCGAACGTCATCCAGCGCATACCGGAGCTGCTCATCGGAGAGTGGTCGGATGGACCAGTCACTGAGAGTATGACCCTTGCCGGTTGAGATCCCACAGACCGATTGAACCAGATTGAAGAGACTGGACTGTTCTCCAGCTCCCGTGAAGGCGCCGGCGAGCTGAGTGTCGAAGACCGAGTTAAAATCTGTATCAAGATGATGTGCAAGAACATCGATATCATTGCGTGATGAATGAATTATTTTGACTGGTTTCTCGGCCTGGAATACTTCTTTCAGTGAGGAGAGATCCTCCAGAGCAAGAGGATCGATGGCCATGCAGCCCTCCCTGTCAGAGACCTGTATCAGGAAGAGTTCCGGCCAGTAGCGTTTTTCACTATGGAATTCCGTATCAATACCAATTACATCAGCCTTTTTGAGTCTCTCCACCAGGGCCCTGAGCCCTTCAGGAGTTTCAACAAGAATTCCTCCGCCTGCCACAGTATTGCCGATCATCCGGCTATCCTTGCGGCTGAAGCGGTGCTGTCAGCATGCTGGAAAGGCGTGGTCCGGTCATGATAGGGACAATAGACCCCTTCATATTCCGCTTGGTCATCGAACTTGATCTCGAAGTATGAGTAGCCATCATCCGGACAGCGATAGCCTCCCCTCAGGCCGAAGGCTCCACCGCTTTGCTCGTACATCTGGGTGAGACTCTCTGGAAAAGGGTATCCCTCAGCGATGTAAGCAGATATCTCCTCGACAACACTCTCCCTGGCGGCGGCACATGCCGTATCATCAAAGTACAGCCCCAGTCCGAGATGACCGGCCGGGCAGAGCAGCACAGATTCGTCCACTTCGTAAGGCTCTCCGGTCACCGGGCATACAAAGCTGGAGGGATCGGTCCCTGCACTGACCGCCGGAATGACACTTTCTCTGGCATAGGAGAGGCATTTCATTGATGCTGTTGCAAGCAGGTTGTCAAGAGAAGAGTCTCCGGAGATAACCCATTCCCCTTCGTGGGTTTTTAGAAGCCAGAATGTCCGCGAGCCCCCTCCATCCAGA
>JAOZQW010000347.1:520-2601 GCA_029932015.1 Candidatus Fermentibacteraceae bacterium | reverse complement strand
TTGATCTGGTCAGGTCGAGACAGGTAATAGCACTGGTATGAGCCGTCCCTGTTTGAGGCTACTATTCCGGCGCTCTTCAGAACGGTGAGATGCTGGGAGATGTTAGGCTGCCGGACGTCGATTATCTCATGGATAGCCGTGACACATCGCGGGTTGCGCAGCAGCTCCTCGACTATCATCAGACGAACCGGATGAGCCATAGCTTTAAGTATCGAGGCGAAGACCTCAAGCTCCTCTGCAGAGAGTCTTCCTTCAGGAGACAAACAGTACCTCATTTCAGAATATTCGAATAACTGAATGTGGAATGTTATGGAAGGTTCGACGGTTCGTCAAGTAGCATCATGATCCTTCAGGAGGGATAGATGCAGTCTCTCATCAGGGGATCCCTGGAATCAACGGAACCGCCTGTAATATGGGCAGCTTCACGGCAGCCGGCATCGCAGCGAAAACGCTCCCCGCAGCCTCTGCATTCCTCGGGCATGAAACGTTTCTGGGTGAAGGTGTTCCAGTATGGATCAAGCTTCAGGTCCTCGTAAGCATCGATGTGAGCAAGGCGGACCTCTGAGTGATTGCAGACCCTTACATGCCCGGAAGGTCCTACTACGAAGAACTGCCTTGCAGCGGAGCACTGAGTACCTGCGCTGATGCTGGAGTATTCGGTCGGATCTGCCAGACAGACGGGGATCTCCGTACCGAGAGAGCCGTACTTGCCTGCCTTGGACAGGACATCCTCCGCTGTGGCCAGCAACTCGGAAATGTTCTCAGGTTCGAGAGACAGATCCTCGGCATATCCAAGCCCCCTGCCTCCGGGAAGGAACCTGTTAAGAAGAACCTGTCCTGCACCTGCGATAAGTGCCGCTGCGATAGTTCTTCTCAACTCGAAGAAATTCTTCCGGGTTACGGTGATGTTTGCGACGGTCCTGATGCCGAGTTCCTTCGCCAGACCGAAATTGCGGAGAACTGTGTCAGCGGTATCCCTGCCGGTGTGTTCAGTGTAGGTGGATAGACCGGGCAGGCTCATGCTCAGAGTGACCGAGTGCTCTTCACAGAACTCGAGGATATCCTGATCAACGAGCAATCCGTTCGAAAGCAGGTACAGGGAGGGGGGGACTGTCTCGGAGATCAGTTCTCCATCCACTGTGTCTACTCTCTCGGTCAGACACCCGGACGTATGAGTGATGATGTCCAGGATACCAGCCTTCAGAAGAGGTTCTCCGCCTGTGAATGCGATGCTGGAGACACCCAGATCACAGAGCTTTGTGATGATTCCCTTCCAGCGCTCGGGAGTGAGTTCCTCCCTGATATCAAAATCACCATCCACGCGTTCCCAGGGACATGAGCAGAAGAGGCATTCATGGTTGCAGCGGTATGTCATCTCCAGGACAGCTGTGGTCGGGAGAAAGGATTTCGCCGGTCGTCTCCTCATCATTCAGCCCCCTCGAGACCGAGTAGCTCCGATATCCTTGCAGCGTATGGAAGCAGCGGCATTTCCTCTCCCTGGTCCCCTGAATAAGTAAGACCTCCATCAAGGAAGCTCGAGAGAAGAATGAGCTCGAAGCGGTTCACCGAGGAAGTGACCGCACTTCCGTCATCTCGCGTAACTCTGAGGACTATGACCGGGTCTGTGATATCGGGCTTGCAATGTGTACAGAACTCCGTTTCCACGAGCTCTACCTCGAAGTCTACTGCCCCCGCGATTCCCTCTGCCAGGGATCTGCACTCAGGTAGCTCGGTCAGAAGCCATGATCCACTCTCATAGATGGTCTTCTCACCGCACACCGAACAGATATACTCATCAACTAGAAGCGGCATGGCCATGTCGTAGCACATCGCCCCCATCACTGGTTCGGGAGCCTCTGTGCTTTTAAGTCTGGTCAGGAGCGAGTCCACCGATCGCAGTGACATCCCTTTCATGCTCGATACCGATAGACCTCCTCGGCAGTGTAACCCATGTTCTCCAGCGCGCCTGCCGATCCCGATGATACCCGCTGCACCAAGAACTATTACGAGAATGAGATAGTTCTTAATTGTTAATGGTGAAAAGAATACACGGTTTAACATGGCCAGTATATATGCTAGGT
>JAOZQW010000347.1:0-510 GCA_029932015.1 Candidatus Fermentibacteraceae bacterium | reverse complement strand
TGCGGCGCCAAGAACAATTGCTAGCATGATAGCCAGTGGCATCTGTTCCTCCTCTGATTTCCTGAAGCTCACAACGAAGATAACTCTAACGAGGGTGAAGTATTCCATCAATGCTCCAATGCGGATTTGGATTCAGTAGTAAACATTTGTATAGTATATGTATCAAGAGTAGTGAGGAAGTATCCTGTGTAGTCGGACCAGTCGAATGGAGTGTAAGAACTCCAGTTCTACCGGAAGGAGCATGGAAAATGGAAGCTAGAGCGGTAACGCTGGAGCCAATGAGAGTATTGAGGGTGGAGCATCGGGGGCCGTACAACCAGATCGGCAAAGCCTTCTCATTACTCGGTACGATCCTTCAGAAGAATGGCATTGATCCAGCTGGCGCGAAGTGGCTGGGCATCTTTCTCAGTGATCCTGAAACGATTCCGCAGGAGGAGCTCAGGTCCGAGGCATGCGTGACCGTATCCGCCGATGTTGACCCTCCTTCTGACGATAGGATCGGTCTCAGGT
>JAOZQW010000346.1 GCA_029932015.1 Candidatus Fermentibacteraceae bacterium | reverse complement strand
GGATTAATCCGGGTGCTTTCCTTCATGTTCTTTCTTCTTCTGGAGGTCCCATTGTGGTCGCTCGGGATGAAACCAGATTCGGTATCGACAGGAAAACAGCCTGGCATATCAGAGTCGTTCCTGCTTCAGCCTCAGAGCGCATGGTCTTCAGAACAGATGCATGTTCCGGCAACTGTAGAGGCTGCTCCTACAGGCAGGGAATGAATGGTGGAGATCAGGCAGGATCAATAACTCTGGACAGCATCGCTCCCGGTTCATCTGCGATCGTCCTCAGGGTAAGGGGAGCCGGCGGACGACCGAGCAGGCTGATGGATATCGGAATATCCCCCGGGACAAGACTGACCCTTGTAGGCAGCCGGACCAGTGGTGAGGGGCTCCTGATCAAGCTCGGAGAGAGGGAACTATCGATTTCAGACTGGGATGCCTTCCATGTCCTGGTCGAGGAAGACAATTGAGTTCCAATACGCCGGTGATAGCCCTGGCCGGCAATCCCAACTCGGGCAAGACTTCCATTTTCAATGCCATGACCGGAGCAAGGCAGCATGTCGCAAACTACCCCGGTATCACTGTCGAGATAAAGGAAGGTCACACTCAGGTCGATGGCGCCAGGATCGGGATAGTTGATCTTCCGGGCACGTACAGTCTGACCGCATACTCTCCGGATGAAGTCGCCGCCAGGGACTACCTCATTGATCGCCATCCGGACGCTGTCATTCATGTAGTGGATGCACTGAATATGGAGCGCAATCTCTATCTGACCGCTCAGATCCTCGAACTGGGTATACCAGTCATCATTGCATTAAATATGGTCGATCTTGCCGAGGCCAGGGGGCTCTTCGTGGATACTGAGAAGCTGAGTTCGCTTCTTGGTGTTCCGGTGGTGGAGACTGTGGGGAATCGCTCCAAAGGCACAGAAATGCTCATCGAGACCGCTTATCAAATTGCTACTGAGAAGCGAAATTGGGACCCGATCAGGATCACGTATGGTGAAGCGTGCGATTCGGCGCTTGTGAAGCTGGAGAAGGCGGTCTCTGATTCTGAACTCTTCAGCGCTTCTATACCATCTCGCTGGCTCTCTCTCAAACTGCTCGAACAGGATGCGCACACTCTCGCCAGGATCAGGGAACATGGCGGAGAGAACACCGAATCAGTACTGGATCTGGCCGAGGAACTGGCTGATTCAGTCCTTAGGGAAATGGATGACGAGACGGAAGGGGTTATTGCCGATCACCGCTACGGTTTTGCCGCCGGGATCGTCAGGGAAGTGATGGAGCTCCCAAAGGCGGGACGCACATACACATCGGATAGGATCGATCGTATCCTTACACACAGATTCCTCGGTATGCTGATCATGGCGGGAATTCTCTTCGGTCTCTTCCAATTCACTTTCTCCGTCAGTGAAACACCCATATCGTGGGTTGAGGGCTTTTTCGAGTGGCTGCACGATCTCGCATGGAATGGTCTCCCGGAAGGCTTCCTGAGATCAATGACGGTGCAGGGAGTCATCGACGGAGTCGGTGGAGTGGTAGGCTTCGTCCCACTGATAATGTTCATGTTCTTCTTCATAGCTCTGCTCGAGGATTCAGGCTATATGGCAAGAATAGCATTCCTGATGGACCGGGTCTTCAGGAAGTTCGGCCTTCATGGCAATTCGATCGTCCCCCTGATCGTCTCCGGCGGGATCATGGGCGGATGCGCCGTTCCAGGCATTATGGCCACAAGAACCTTGCGAAATCCAAGGGAGAGGTTCGCCACTATCCTCACCGCGCCATTCATGAACTGCGGTGCAAAACTCCCTGTCTATGCCGTCCTGATAGCCGCTTTCTTCCCCTCAAACGCTGGGCTGATGCTATTCCTGCTTACCGTCATCTCATGGACATTCGCACTCCTCTCGGCCAAGCTGCTGCGGTCGACGGTCCTGCGGGGTGAATCAACTCCCTTCGTTATGGAGCTCCCACCGTATCGGATGCCTTCATGGCGCTCTGTCCTTATACATACATGGGAGCGCACCTGGCTCTATCTGAAGAAAGCCGGGACCGTGATACTCCTGGCTTCAGTCGTAGTCTGGGTTCTTATGACCTTCCCAACACTTCCTGAGCATGAAGCAGCAGAACTCTCACCTTCAGAACTGCCGGCGGCCAGTCTGTCCAACTCATTCGCAGGAAGGATCGGGAGGACACTCGAGGAAGTAACAATGCCTCTCATGGGATTTGACTGGAGAACGGATGTTGCCCTGATCGCGGGATTCGCGGCCAAGGAGATAGTAATATCGACACTGAGCACGGCATACTCACTCGGTGAGATAGACGACGAGAATCCCCAACCGCTCGTGAGCAGACTCGCGCATCAGCCTGGATGGAATCCAGTGATCGCCTTCGCTCTGCTCATGTTCACGATGCTCTATGTTCCGTGTATAGCCACTATAGCCGTGATAAGAAGGGAGACTCGCTCCTGGGGTTGGGCAGGCTTTGCAGTGGTGTATACAACCGGCTTCGCAGCCATTGTCGCCACTGCCGTCTACCAGATCGGCTCCCTCCTCTGAATTATGGGGACACAACACTTATCTATAGTTATGGGGACACCTCATTGGTTGTTGGAGATGGTC
>JAOZQW010000067.1 GCA_029932015.1 Candidatus Fermentibacteraceae bacterium | reverse complement strand
AGATCAGCTCGCACGTATGCGGCTGATGCATGTCCCCCCAGCCCAGCCCCACGCAACTTGTTGCATGTCCCCTCACTGCGTTGACTATATGAAGATATTGTCATATAGTCATATCTATGAAAAATACGTTTAGAGCGCTTGCGAACGAGAACAGGCTCAGGATCATACTCATTCTGTTGCGCGGACCGCTGAATGTGAGTGAGATATCCCGCGTTCTGCACCTCGGACAATCAAACGTGAGCCACTATCTGAAGCAGCTCCTCAGTGCGGGTCTAGTCCGGCGCTCATCCGGCGGCGGATGGGTCTACTACAGCCTGGACAGGAGTGATACTTTCAGGTCCTCCGTCATTGAGAGTGTGGCTTCAGGGAGGGAGGAGATCGAGGACCACTCCTTCGATATCGAGGAGCTGTCCCGATGCTACAGCGCCAGAAGGGATGAAAGCAGAGAGTTCTTCGACAGGGTGGCTCCGGACTGGAAGAGTCGCTCATCGCTGATCCCTGTTCCATCTGAGTACATCGGAAATATTGACGAAGCTCTCCAACTGGATACAGGCAATACCGTTCTCGATGCTGGCTGCGGTAGCGGTGAACTCCTTGAATTACTGGCGGAACGCGGATTGACCGTCATCGGAGTGGACCAGTCACCGGAGATGCTGTCGGAGGCTGCAAAAAGAATAGCAGGCATCCCATCAAGGAATGATATACATCTCCGCCTTGGAAGTGCTGAGCATCTTCCGGTTGGAGATTCATCAGTTGATGCCGTGATTGCCCATATGGTACTACATCATCTTGGTGAGCCATCACTCTTCTTTTCCGAAGCAGCGAGGGTTCTTTCACCGGGCGGCAGGTGCGTCACGGTAGAGCTTGCTCCTCACGACAACTTGAGCCTTAAACGTATCCATGGGGATCTGTGGCCTGGATTTCATATGAAGGAAGTGCTTTACTGGATGGAGGAAGCCGGATTCCAAAGGGAACTCGCGGCTGAAATGAATGATGGAAGCTTTTATCTACTCTCGGGAGTGCTCGAGAGGACCCGGAATTGGGAGGAACAGAATGCAGGGAACTGACTTCAGGATCGCCGATATTTCGCTCGCGGAATTCGGACGCAGAGAGATAACGATAGCTGAGAAGGAAATGCCCGGTCTGATGTCGGTAAGGGAGAAGTATGGTCCTGATAAGCCTCTGCAGGGCATGAGGATCACGGGATCTCTTCATATGACCATCCAGACCGCTGTGCTTATCGAGACACTTATCGAACTCGGTGCCGATGTTCGGTGGGCCAGCTGCAATATCTTCTCAACTCAGGATCATGCCGCTGCAGCAATGGCCGCTGCAGGAGTCCCTGTCTTCGCCTGGAAGGGTGAGACACTTGAGGAATACTGGTGGTGCACAAGGAAGGCTCTCTCATTCCCGGGCGGTGCCGGTCCGAATCTGATAGTGGACGATGGCGGTGATGCAACCCTTATGGTCCATGAGGGATTCAGGCTCGAGAAGGAGTTCAGGAGCGGAGGGGAGATATCTCTGCCTCAGGAGCCGGCAGAGGACGAGATAGCCCTCTTTGCGAACCTCAAAGCCGGTCTTGATGAGAATGCGGATTTCTGGAGCACTGTCGTACCGGAGTTGATCGGCGTATCGGAGGAGACTACCACAGGCGTCCATCGTCTCTACCAGATGATGAAGGAGGGCAGCCTCCTTTTCCCGGCCTACAATGTTAATGACTCGGTGACGAAGAGCAAGTTCGACAATCTCTATGGCTGCAGGGAATCCCTTGCTGACGGCATCAAGCGGGCTACGGATGTCATGGTTGCCGGTAAGACCGTTCTGATCTGCGGCTACGGAGATGTAGGCAAGGGCTGCGCACAGAGCATGAAGGGTTTCGGTGCAAGGGTACTCGTCACCGAGGTCGATCCGATCTGCGCCCTGCAGGCTGCGATGGAGGGATTCGAAGTAACTACCGTCGAAGAGGCTCTGCCTGAGGCTGCGATCTTTGTGACAGCCACTGGTAATTACCATGTCCTGACAGCGGAGCACATGTCCCGAATGAGGGATCAGTCTATCGTCTGCAACATTGGCCACTTCGACAACGAGATAGATATAACGGGAATTGAGAACTTCCCCGGTGTTGTGCGGGAAGAGATCAAACCCCAGGTTCACAGTTATACATTCCCTCACGGGAGATCGATCTATGTGCTTGCGGAGGGCAGACTCGTTAATCTGGGATGCGCTACAGGCCATCCGAGTTTCGTAATGTCCAGTTCTTTCACCAACCAGTGCCTCGCGCAGCTCGCCCTGGCTGATGAGCGCCCGGGAGTTGGCGTCTACATGCTTCCAAAGCTGCTTGATGAGGAAGTTGCGAGACTTCATCTTGAAAAACTCGGTGTGAAACTGACCCGACTCAGCAAGATCCAGGCTGATTACATCGGCGTTGATGTAGAAGGTCCGTACAAGCCCGAACATTACAGATACTGAGCTTAGGTGAGCAGATCTGTCTGATGCGGGATGTCCTTTGCTTAAGAGTGTATTGAGAAGCTATATTACGGCCCCCGTTGAGTAGTACAGTAACCTTGTAGTGAATAGCGGTTCCAATCGTACTAGGAAAGGCGAACACGATGGCTGAAAGCGTCAGGGTCCTTCTGGTGGATGATGACCCCGATTTCATCGAGGCCAACAGCATAGTACTCGAAGCCAGTGGCTTTGAAGTGCTGTCCGCGAACAGCGGAGCTGAGGGTTTGCGGATGGTCAGGGAAGAGAAGCCCGATGTCGTGATACTCGACGTCATGATGGAGCACACGGATGAGGGCTTTGCGGTTGCGAGACGAATTCGTTCAAGACTTCGGAGCGATGTGCCGATAATCATGCTCACTTCCGTGGGTAAGGTTACCGGGTATGATTTCAATCCGGAGGAGAATCCCGACTTCTTCCCGGTGAACATCTTCCTCGAGAAGCCTGTTCCCCCCTCGATCCTGGTCAACAGGGTCCGAGAGGTGTTGAAGAAGAGGGGAGAGGACCAGTGAGCCGAACTCCAGAGGAGATCGTCCGCGCTTCCCTCGAGAAGCACGGTTCTGGTCGAGAGGCAGTGATGGAGATCCTGACCGATGTAAACAGGGAATTAGGCTGTATCCCTGAAGAGGCCATTATTGCCACAGCCAGCGCAGTCGGTGTCAGCAATGCTGAGATCTACAGCGTAGTATCCTTCTACTCGTTCTTCTCCATCAAACCCAGGGGCAGACATATTGTCAGGCTATGCTCCACCATCTCTTGCGTAATGAGCGGCTCGGCAGAGGTGCTTGAGGCCGTCAGGGACGATCTGGGCATCCGTGAGGGCGAGACCACTTCCGATGGCAGGATCACTCTCGAGACCACCAGCTGCATCGGTCTCTGTGATCAGGCTCCCGCCATGCTTGTCAACGATGAACCGCACACCCGGCTCACCCCGGAAACTGCCCGCGCTATCATCGCGGGTCTGGAATAGGGAGGATGCCGATGGCAGCAGGGAAGAGGCTACTTCTTGGCGATGATCAGCCTTCAATCGGGGAGGCTCTGATCAAGGCTATGGACATGAGTCCCGCCGATGTGGTATTCGAAGTCAGGGAATCGGACATCAGGGGGCGCGGTGGCGCCGGTTTTCCTACCGGCATCAAGTGGAACCTCGCAGGTGCCGCATCTGGTGATCACAAGATGGTTATCTGCAATGCGGACGAAGGTGAGCCTGGTACTTTCAAGGACAGAGTTCTCATCGAGAAGATGGCCTGGAAGCTCCTTGAGGGAATGACCATAGCAGGATATGCCATTGGTTCTTCCCATGGCATCATCTATCTCAGGGCCGAGTACCCCTATCTCGTTCCCATCCTCGAGAAGGCCAGGCAGGACCTTATCAGCCAGGGGCTTCTCGGTGACGATATACAGGGCAGAGGTTTCTCATTCAACATAGAGATCCGCAGTGGAGCGGGAGCATATGTATGCGGTGAAGAGACCTCCCTGATCGAGAGTCTTGAGGGTAAAAGGGGAGAGCCCAGGAACAAACCTCCCTTCCCTGTCAACTCGGGCTATCTCGCCAGACCTACCGTAGTCAATAATGTCGAGACATTCGCTGCAGTCCCTCACATCCTGCTCGGCGGTGCCGAGTGGTACCAGGGACTCGGCAGAGATGATTGCTCGGGCACCAAGCTCTTCAGCATCTCAGGAGATGTTGAGAATCCAGGTGTATACGAGCTTCCCATGGGGGCTGCTCTCAGAGAGCTGCTCGAGCTTTCCGGTGCGAAGGATATAGCTGCCGTTCAGGTCGGCGGTGCAAGCGGCTCCACCGTGACACCGGATGAGCTGGATAAGCCCATGTCCTTCAGCGCACTTCCTCCAGGTGGTTCAGTTGTTGTCTTCAACAGCAGCCGTGACATGCTGGATGTACTGGAGAACTTCATGGAGTTCTTTGTGCATGAGTCCTGCGGACAGTGTACCCCATGCAGGGAGGGCAACAGGAGACTCCTTGATATCATCCGCTCGATAAGGGCAGGTGAGATTGCTTCCAGGGATGACCTGAAGCCGTTCTTCCTCCTGGCCGATGTCATGAAGGCCGGCAGCAAATGCGGCCTTGGACAGACATCTCCCAACTGCTTCGTGGACATCATCACGAAGTTCATAGCCTTCCCCGGGGATAAGGAGGGTGCCTGATGCCCAATATATCCGTGACGATCAACGGTATTACCACCAGCGTTAGAGAGGGTGTCACAGTTCTCGAGGCCTGCGAACTGGCCGGAGTCGAGATACCCACTCTCTGCTATCATCCCGACCTATCCCTTGCGGGTAACTGCCGCATGTGCCTGGTTGAGGTCGAAGGCTGGCGTACGCTGGCAATCGCATGTGTGACCCCGGTCACTCCCAACATGGTGATACACACTCATAGCAAGAAGGTGCGCAAAGCCAGAAGGACAGTCCTCAAACTCCTTCTTGCGAATCACAATGTTAATTGTCCCGAGTGTGAACGGAACAGGAACTGCGAACTGCAGGAGCTTTCCGAAAAGCACAACATCACCACCAACGAGTACCAGACTACTCCCAAGCCGGTCTCCGTCGAGGAGGTAAGTCCTGGTGTGATGCGGGACAACAGCCGCTGTATCATGTGTACTCGATGCGTCAGGACCTGTGAGGAACTCCAGAGCGTTGCCGTTATCAAACCAGTCGGTCGCTCAGCGGAGATTAAGATATCGACGTTCATGGACAGGGGGCTGGATGGTGTCGCGTGCGCACAGTGCGGTCAGTGCATCAACAGATGTCCGACTGGAGCACTCTTTGAGACTTCAGAGGTCAGACAGATATGGGAAGCGCTCGAGGATCCGGAGAAGTTCGTAGTTGTTCAGACAGCTCCTGCAGTCAGGGTGGGTATCGCCGAAGCCCTGGGGCTGCCGACAGGCCGCAGTACCGGCCAGATGGTCGCTTCCATTCGCGGACTCGGCTTCGACCGTGTTCTTGATACTGACTTCAGTGCTGACCTGACCATTATCGAGGAGGGGCACGAGCTCATCGGCAGACTTGGACAGGCACTCCAGGCTGGAGACCCGAATGTCCATCTGCCTATGATCACCAGTTGCTCTCCAGGATGGATCAAGTTCATTGAGCACAAGTATCCTCACCTTTTGTCCAACCTCTCCACCTGCAAGAGTCCTCAGCAGATGTTCGGGGCACTTGTGAAGACCTACCTGGCCGAGAAGGAGGGGATCGACCCCGCCAATATCATCAGTGTTTCGATAATGCCCTGTACTGCTAAGAAATATGAGAAAGAGCGCCCCGAGATGAATGCCAGTGGTTACAAGGACGTGGATTATGTCCTCACTACGCGCGAGCTGGCAAGCATGATCGAGGAGGCCGGGATTGACTTCGAGCACATCGCGGAGGAGAAATTCGACCGTTGGATGGGTCATTCAACCGGAGCCGGTGTGATCTTCGGAGCTACTGGAGGTGTTATGGAAGCCGCCCTCAGGACCGCCTACGAGGTGGTCACGGGCCATGAGATTCCATTCGAAGGTCTGAATGTGACCCCGGTCAGGGGAATTGAAGGCATAAAGGAAGCCGCCATAACCATGCCGGATCGCATGGCGGACGGTTTTGAGTTCCTGGCTGGTGTTACGCTGAAAGTAGCCGTAGCTCATGGACTCTCCAATGCCGAGAGACTTATGAAAAAGGTGAGTGCCGGCGAAGCCGACTATCACTTTATCGAGATAATGGCATGCCCCGGAGGATGCCTCGGAGGCGGTGGACAGCCCATACCAACTTCCCCTGAGATACGCAGGAAGAGAGCGGAGGCTATCTACGCTGAAGACGCTGCTCTCCACTTCAGGAAATCGCACGCCAATCCGGAGATCCAGCTCCTGTATGCGGAGTACCTTGAGAAGCCTCTTGGACACAAGTCCCACGAGCTTCTACATACAACCTACACGCCGCGTAAGGACTGATACCAGGCAGAAGCGAACAGAGGGGCACGCGCTGGAAAGCGTGTGCCCCTCTTGATTGGTTAAGAAAGAAGCGGGCCGGCTGACGCCGACCCGCTTCAAATTGAGCAGTACTGCTAGTTCTTCTTGCCCAGGAAGCGATCGGCCGGACTGAGGACCCTGGTAGCGTCTCTTCCGGTGGCCAGCTTCATATATGGGGTTATCATCGAAGGTGTCGAGATACCGAGGAGATTCTGAACAAGCTTTCTGTCAGTACCGTCTTCGAGGAGGTGTACGGCGAAGCTGTGTCGGAGCCAGCCGAGAGTGGCGCGTTTTTCGATGCCGACAGCAAGCATCGCTTCGGCGAATGCTCTCTGGATTGTTCTGGGGGAAACGCAGCTGGTCTTACCTCGGCCCGGGAACATCCAGGGTGAGCTGTCCGTACGGGTTTCGATGTAGTACCTGAGTATGTCTGCGGTAGATCTGGCAAGTATTGTCTGCCTGGAATTCCCGCCCTCTGGATCCGTTACGGTCAGGACCATGTTGTCAAAGTCCACGCTGTCACGAAGGAGATGTGTCGCCTCACCGACTCTGAGACCTGATGAATAGATAAGCATCAGGGCAAGACGGTACTTGAGCTCATGGACGTTTGCGAAGATCTCCTTGATCTCCTCCCGGCTGAAAATGCCATGAAGGGGAACCTTCTTTGATATGAGCCCGGGACCTGGAAGGGGGTTGTCCTTCTTGAGCACATGCTTGTACATGAATCTGATGGCGCTCTGGGCCTGGTTGATGTAGGAAAGTGATTTTCCCTCGTCCACCAGTGCTTCAAAGTACTTACGAAGGGCGTCCTCATTGAGGTTGCTGCTTTCACCACCAAAAACACCGGTCAGACGACGGATATGGGAAAGATAGCTGTTAGCAGTCTTCGGACTCCTCCCGGCCTCTCGAAGCTGCTTTCTGGTTGCCTCCACTAAATCGTTCATACACTACCCAACCTTCCTGTCTTACTCAATAATTAACCGACCCCATCGAATATTCCATCAGCGCTAATTTAGTATTGATTATAAGTATCGTCAATAGCTTACTAAAGAAAACGATGGTAAAATGACGTATATTTGATGAAATAAGCATCCCGGATCCCCAGAAGGTTCACTGCCGGCAGGGCCACATCTTACTGAGAATCATCTCTGAATCACTGATAACACAGAACTTACAGCAGAAAACCTTCTCAACGCGAATATATCAGGACATAGAGTAGGGACCACTGATTATGCCTGACACTTGACAACAGAACACTTTAAGGGGAAACTATCTTGTTATGGGAAGTGGAGGGGACAATGCTGATCATCAGGGGTACTTCCGGAAGAACGCTCTTGAGGGCGGTCTTGCCATATGTGTTGGGTCTGCTTGCCGTAGTCGCTGTACTGGCATATTACCTTCATTCAACAAATCAGGTGGCAGATCGAGCTGTCCTGCTAACCGAAGCGCAGTCTGTCCAGCTCTCCCTTGATTTGACCTTGCTCACGCAGGATAGCTCTGCTTCATTCATGTTCAGTACCTTTGCGAGAGACTCCATGCAATTTACAAAAATGAGATCGAAATATACAGGGCTTTTTGGTCTCACTGATTATACGCTCGTAGAGCCGCATGGAGATGAATTCACTGTCTATCCGTTCGGATATGATTCCCTCGCTGTGGCCGCCCTGAGCTCCGGAACACCTGAATTCAGGCATGGCAACGATGCGGGGACAGAAGGATTGACGGTATTCTATCCGTCGAGAAGGAGCCAGGGAGAACCGATGAGTCTGGTCAGAATGGATATCGCCGGATCTCCCAATGGCGGGTGGCGTGATGATTATAGATACAGCTTCTTCATCCTCGCCATTGCTGTCATCATCCTGATAATCGCTCCGGCCCTTCTCCTGAGGCTTTCCGATCTCAGAAGACAGGTTGAAGTCCAGGACTTCACGGGAGGAGGATTTGGCCGTCTCACTCCCTCATCAATAGATAATGAGCAGCATAGATCCTATCCTGTAGCCCTCTTCCAGGGTCCGGGAGCGCCAGCCATACTGAGATTGGACACCCTCGGAAGGATAGTTGATCTGAATGACTCAGCTGCTCACATGCTTGATATTTCAAGAGATGCCCTCTCAGGAGCGCTGTTCTACAGCTTGCCGATGGTCTATCTCAAAGGAGCTGATGGACCGAAGCGCATGATCCATCCAGAGGAGCTGAAGCCTGGACATACCACTGTAGTTATTGAGAGCAGTTCCGGTGAGCTGAGAGAAATTGACCTCTCCCTGGCGGAGCATATTGAAGGGGGACTGGTCCTTCTGGCCTTCCCGGAGAGTCCGATCGTTTGCAAGAGTTCCACTGAGAGCGGAAGGATCGAGGAAACCCGGGCCGGCAGACTGCTGAGCAGTGAGGAACTCGAGAAGGTCCTTAAACTTGCCGAAATACTGAGTGACACAGCATCCAATCTCTCTGATTACCGCCACCATATGAAGCAGATTGTTACAATCGTTAGCGGGGAGGCATCGGAGGCAGGCCCTGCACCGGCATCCGATGAGCGAGGGATACAGCTGTCTCTCGAACTCGAATCGATCTCTTCCGCCCTGAACGATGTGCTTCCAAAGAGAGCTTCCATCCAGGTGGAGACACCAGGTCTGCTTCCGTCGATCGATTTCAGCAGACAGGATCTTACTCAGATAATCAAGAACCTTGTTTTCTATTCACTTGAGAGCGTCCCAGGTCCAGTACGGATCAGACTGACCGCTCGTGAGGTCCCTTCCCCTCCCAGTGATCCCGTTTTCTCAGCCAGATGCGGGACTCTACACCATCGATCTGTCTCCCTCAGTTTTACCGACGGAAGCCGTATGCCTGTTCGCTTGAAAGAGGCACTGCTGGACCCGGAAACAGATTCCTCCGGAATTCAGAGGGACTTTGGAAGTCATATCTCAACAGCCGCTTCCGTTCTCTCCAGTCTTGACTGCGATCCGGTGCTTACCGAAGGGGCCATGGGGACAACACTGCATATGATATTCGGATGCAGCGATGCTGATCTTTTCGATGAATCGGGGGATGCAGGAGTTGAGCAGACAGGCCGGGATATGAGAGTTGCCTTATGCGATGCATCGAGGACAGTTAGAGAGAGTGTTGCTGATGCCCTTGAAACCTACGGAATGAGTGTTTCCAGGAGTTCGGATGTCAGATCTCTGTTGGAAACGGTGACAGACAAGTATCTGAACGGCATCGTGCTCGATTCATCCGTTCTCGAGAAACCTGTCAGCAAGACAATTACTGCCATACGGGATTGCTGGCCGGAAGCAGTCATCATACTGACTGCCAGAGCTTCCGAACTCTCAGGTCTGGAGCAGGATGAGGAGTTCTCCGAGATCCCCCTGGTCTATAAACCCTA
>JAOZQW010000345.1 GCA_029932015.1 Candidatus Fermentibacteraceae bacterium | reverse complement strand
CCCGAATTCTCTGTAAGATCCAAGTACTCCTAAGGTGAAGCTGGTTGTGTTCACTGGCCTGTATGTCAGTTTGATCAGACCGGAGACGTCATTCTGCCAGTTGTTTTCCCAGCTCCCTCTTGTATCGAGCGTATCCCTCCCGCTTATGGCCAGTTGACCAGATGCGCTTATACGAAACCTGCCGGGGATTCTGATCCCCAGAGCAGGGAGCAGGTGCTCAGTTATCGGCTCAGGACCGGATACGGATGCTTCGAATCCTGTGTATCCTCGCCGACATTGTGCGATATCGGTCTGCTCAAGGAACACTAGCTGTCCCGAATCGATCGTTCTTGCAGTGATGTCTCCATATCTTGTGCTCAGCGAAGCACGATAGGAATCACCGCCTTCCTCTGCAATCAAGTTAACTACACCCGACATGGCATTGCCGTACTCCACACTGAGACCGCCGGTCATCATGGAGGCGTTGGATATGGCTCCGAGAGGGAGTTCGATCCCGAACCGGTTGTCCATGGGTGATCTCAAGGAAATTCCATCAAGGAGATAGTCCACTTCCCCAGCCCGTCCTCCTCTGACATGCATCTCGCCATCATGCACGATTATGCCTGGTTGTGCAGCGATAACATCGATGAGTCTTCCGGATCGGAGTATTTGGGCTTCTTCGAGATCCAGCATGTGAAGGGTCGTGGGGACATCCTGGAGAATATTGCTGCGGGATTCAACAATCCTGATGACAGTCGAGCCGGTAGTATCCTGTTCCAGAGCAAAATCGATCCGACTCAATTGGCCTGCGATTACGGTGATCCCCTCAACAAATGAGGTGGACCTGCCCACCATCCTGGCTGAGAGAGTGTACTCACCTGGGGAGAGTCCTGCGATCACATATTCACCCTGGGAATCCGTCATCGAACCGAATTCGGAACCAAATATCATTACAGATGCACCCGGCAGCGGTTCACCGGAAGGGTCAGTGACGATACCTGCTAATATTCCAGTGGTATCTGCGGAGACTGCAAACGATTGAAGCAGGATCACTGAGAGGATAAGGATCAAAGCTGGAAGGTTTCCATTGCACCGGAGCACTCGATTCGACTGCACCATTCACAATCCCTTCATTCTCTGCAGGATAACCAGAAAGATAGTCCCTGACGATTGCTCCGTCATCGTCCATGGAGAAGTCTATCCATATTGTGTTGCCAACCGGTTGACCCAAAGTGCCGCCTGTTACATTTTCAGGATTCAATATGATGCATACGGTTGATCATCGATCATTCAGTAGTGCCGTCGCACCCGTCCAACCTACAGCGAGTGCAGATGGGATGGGAAAGGCTTAGATGACTCATAATATCAGTTTCGTAAAAAGGCTCCGCTACTGGCTCGACAACATGACCTCCCGTGGTACAAAAGCCATGATAGCGATGCTTTTCATAATGACTCTGCTCCTTGTCGTATTTGTAGCTCTACTTGTCAATGTTTCCGGTATCGATCCCGAAGGCAGGGATATCTTTGAACTCTCATGGGCCAGTTTCATGCGTGCGATTGATTCCGGCACGATGGCCGGTGATCAGGGTCCGGTTTCATTCCTCCTGGCCATGCTGGTTATCACTGTCGGCGGGATATTCGTTGTAGGCACTCTCATTGGTATCATCACCACGGGCATTGATTCCAAGCTCGATCAGCTCCGAAAGGGTAAGTCATTCGTTGCAGAAAAGGATCACACGATAATTCTCGGATGGTCACCTCAGATATTCACAGTCATCTCGGAGCTGATCGAGGCGAATTCCAACAAGGATCATGCCTGCATCGCAGTGCTGGCTGAGAAGGATAAGATCGAGATGGAGGATGAGATCAGTTCCAGGATACCTCCATCGAAAGTGACAAGGATCGTCTGCAGAACAGGCTCTCCGATCGAGATGACCGATCTGGAGATCGTTAATCACAGGGATGCCAGGTCGATAATCATCATGCCTCCTGAGTCCGGAGATCCGGATTCCTGTGTGATTAAGACCGTACTGGCACTTGTGAATAATCCTGGCAGACGCAGAGAGCCCTACCACATCGTTGGTGTCCTTCGGGATTCAGATAACCTCCTGGTGGCTGAGATGGTCGGGGGAGATGAAGTGCAGCTCATTCCGGCTAGTGATCTCATTGCAAGAATATCCGCCCAAACATGCAGACAGTCAGGATTGTCTCTGGTTTATGCGGAACTGCTTGATTTCAGTGGTGATGAGATATACTTCAAGCATGAGCCCTCCCTTTCAGGGAAAAGCTATAGCGAGGCACTTCATGCTTTCGATACGTCCGCTGTGATCGGTATTCGCAGAAAAGAAGGTCGCATTCTCCTCAATCCTCCACTGGACACTCAGCTGGATGCCGGTGATATGGTGGTTGCCATCAGCGAGGACGACGATACTATCAGGCTTTCCCCTGATTCGTCTCAGTCTTTAAGAGAAGACATGATCGTTGATGTACTTCCTGTTCCTGATGCTCCGGAGAGGATTATAATTCTTGGTTGGAACAGGCAGGTTCCCATCATCATCAGGGAACTGGATGCGTATGTGGCTCAAGGTTCATATCTCCGGATAGTTGCCGAGGAGGGTGTGTATACTTCGGCCG
>JAOZQW010000066.1:8878-9873 GCA_029932015.1 Candidatus Fermentibacteraceae bacterium | reverse complement strand
TCACGATATCCCGTTCACGGTCGCGGGTGCTGTCAGGTCCGCATGTGCCTACGAACCGGAACTCCTGAACGTGCATGCAACGGGCGGGCGGGAGATGATGCTTGCAGCAGCCCGTGCTGCCGCGGAATACAGCGGTCCAACCAGGATCATCGCCGTGACGGTACTTACAAGTCTCTCTGAAGATGATCTTTCGGCTATGGGCATGGATATCGGACCGGCAGAACTTGTCGTTAAGCTTGCTGTATCAGCCAGGGAAGCCGGGCTGGACGGTGTGGTCTGTTCACCGGCAGAGTCTGCTGCCGTCCGGAGTGCGTCTGGTCCAGAATTCCTGATAGTCACCCCCGGCATACGCCCAGCGGGTGCGTCCATGGATGATCAGAAGCGAACTTCTACACCAGCGGAAGCGGTAGCCATGGGGGCGACCTCCCTTGTCGTCGGTCGACCTATTACGAAAGCCTCCACCCCGAGAGCGGCTGCGATGGCGATCCTCGATGATATGGAGCAGGCTGGACGGAAGTGAACCGGCGGTGACCCGGATATCCCCGTTCAGGCTTCGTCTGACGATCTATTTTACTCTCTTCCTCATTCTGTTTGTTTCACTTGTCTACGGCTGGGATGCCCTGCTTCTTTCGGTTTGCACAGACAGACTAAGTAGGATCGATCCATTGGTCTCGATCGAGACCGCTTCCCTCTCGTACGGGGTGCTTCTTCTCGAGGGCATCGATATGCCATCCCGGGGCATCTCACTCGAGGGAATGCTTGTATACTGGCACGGCGGATCGTTCTCACCTGCTGCCGACAGTGTTCTCGTTCTCGGAGGATCTGTTGACGGGAGCATCGAGGGAGAGGCGACAGAATACTCCTCCGGAGAGCGGCAATCGATACCCCCGGTATCCTTCAGAGGTCTGAGGGCTGTTCATCCTTCCCTTGGTGAATTTATTGCGGATGGACACCTTTCCGGAATCGAGTCCGGCGACTCCGTGAACCTTCTCGTC
>JAOZQW010000066.1:8632-8868 GCA_029932015.1 Candidatus Fermentibacteraceae bacterium | reverse complement strand
ACTGGTTCAGGTGTCTGACAGGTGAGGGTGGACTTCCGGGGCTTCCCGAACTCCTCGATGGATATTCAGTGGCAGGTGACCTTCACGGCATGCTGGGAGATGATTACGCCTTCGATGGCCTGGTTCAGGAGCTCAATGGAAAAAAGGCCAGGATGGCATTTTCCATCAGGCGCGGCCCTGACGCGCCGATGATATCGCTCTCTGTGGAGCTGTCTACGATGACGGAATCACTTTCG
>JAOZQW010000066.1:6388-8622 GCA_029932015.1 Candidatus Fermentibacteraceae bacterium | reverse complement strand
CAGGTGAGGTTCGAGGGGGGGGATACACTCGATATCGATGTATCCGCCCGATTGGATTCACTGGTCATTCTCAGTTCCAGACTCTCTGAGGATACGGTCACTTTCGGGGCTTCTGTCGATTTTCGCGGAACTGTCCTCCACGGAGCAGGGGAGCTGGCTGTTGATTCGGGCAGGATCTCAATAGGCAGCGCTGATGTCAACTTTTCACTGCAGGCACTTTACGGTGAAGAAGAGCCCTGGCTCTCCCTCAGGCTTTGGGCTGACAGCCTGGCAGGGGAGGATCTTACCTCATCGGTTCCAGAGGGAATACTTGGCCGTCTGGAAGGACTCAGACTCGGAGGCTGGAGTTCCTTCGACCTAATGATCGAGCTCGACTGGGCAGAACCGGACAGCTGCGATTTCGGAGTCGATGTTGATGTAAGTCGTCTGACAGTAGCCTACAGTCCCGTAAGCATCGGACTGTTCCGAGAGGGTGGAAGCCGCATTATGCATGACAGCTGGGGGAACAGCAGGATGCTGTCTCTCATTCCGGAGGACTCGACGTTCACTCCATTCGATTCTCTGCACCCATCCCTGGAAGGTCTGCTGCGCTGTGCCGAGGATGCCACTTTCCGCAGCCATTCTGGATTCTGCGAGTATCATGTGAGAAATTCCATCCGTGCGAACATTGAGAGTGGGGCATTTGTGAGGGGAGGGTCTACGATCTCAATGCAGCTGGCCAGGAATCTTCTTCTTGACAGGGACAAGAACCTCGCCAGAAAAGTGCAGGAGGTCTTCCTTACATGGCGTCTTGAGAGATACCTCAGCAAGGATAGAATACTCGAGATATACGCCAGGATAGTGGAGCTTGGACCGGATATATTCGGATTCCAGGAAGCTGCCTTCTACTACTTTGGCGCTGATCTGGACCGACTTACAACAAGGCAGGTCGCATATCTCGTCTCGATACTCCCGGGACCGAAGCTCTATTACAGGTTCTATGCACAGGACAGGATACCTGCATACTGGGAGGATTACATCGACCGTCTTCTGACCATTTCCTCGGACAGGGGCTGGATCGAACACGATTCGGCTATCGCTGCGCTCGCGGACTCGATCGTATTCGTCCACCCGCCCGGTCTGTCGCGCTCACAGTCCCCACCTCTCTGAGACGAGTACTTCCCGTCTCTGCGGAGGGGTCAGAACTGGAAGTAGATGAACTCGTTGCTCCCGAAGGCTCCGAATACCAGAAGAAGAAGAATAGCCGCGAAGTAGACTGACCATCTGAATGCCATGGGCATCCGCTCGATCTGAAGGAAGTGCTCTCTTGATCTCTGAAACCATTCCAGGATCAGGAGAGATACGCATACTAGAAGCAAAGGCAGGAATACCGAGTAGTTCAAGTTCATGAGGGGATTGGAGACTATCCTGCCCAGGTATCCAAAAGCCTGGCCGATGCTTCCGCTTCGGAAAAAGACCCAGACCAGAGTAGTTGCAGCGAAGGTAGCGGCCATTGCCCGCCATTCGCGAAATGAGGGGAGCAGCCTTCCTTTTGCAGGCGTTCCGATGAAACGGCGATGCCTTTTTTTCAGTGTCATCGGGAGGAAGAACAGGCCATGAATGAAGCCCCAGAGCACGAATGTCCATGCCGCTTCATGCCATAGACCGCAGATGGTGAAGGTAATGACGATGTTCAGGGCCTTCCTGGAGCGGGAAGGTTTTTTTCCGCAGAGAGGTACATACAGGTAATCACGGAGCCAGGATGAGAGGGATATATGCCAGCGTCTCCAGAATTCTGCGATGTCCCGTGAGAAAAACGGGAAGGCGAAGTTCCGCATCAGATCGAATCCGAAAAGTTTTGCACAGCCGATTGCTATATCAGAGTAACCGGAAAAATCACAGTACAGCTGCATTGCCAGGAAGAAGAGACCGATCAGCAGAGTGAGTCCGTCATACTTTCCGTAATTCTCGAATATGTCGCTAACGAACGGTGCCAGATTGTCGGCTATCACCATCTTCTTGATGAATCCTGATAGCATCTGGCGAAGTCCATCTCTCGCCAGGGAGTCAGAGAACTCCCTTTTCCTGAGAAACTGTGGAAGGAGTGTCGAAGCTCTGTCGATGGGACCTGCCAGCAGCTGCGGGAAGAATGCGACGAATGAGAAGAAAGCAATCGGTCTTCTCGTCGGTTCGATGTATCCTCTATAGATATCGATGGTGTAGCTCAGTTTCTTGAATGTATAGAAACTTATGCC
>JAOZQW010000066.1:0-6378 GCA_029932015.1 Candidatus Fermentibacteraceae bacterium | reverse complement strand
TATAGCTGGCAAAGAGAATAAATGAATTCTGAACAATGAGTGGACCCTTGCGCAGCATCCAGTACAGAACGAAGACCAGGGGGAGGAAGACTGCAAACGGAATTGAGTTAAATAGCATTCATCACATCTTCATAAATGGCGTCAGCGACAACCTGGTCCCTTGTCTATTCCAGTGCGAAGCTGAACATAACTCCGGAATCCTTATCATCCGAGTCAGTCAGACCGCAGATCACCGGGGAGGATATGCGACGCATGATCCAATTGCTTCACAGTGAATCCGTTCGGTCCTCTGATTGACAACAACTGCCGTTGTTAGTATTTGCTGAACCATCTTGAAGAGGTGTACCAGCCTCCACGCGGAACGCAGATGCACTACGTTTCGGACCGGTACGGTATGATGGGAGGAGACTGGTCATTATGCAACGGAACCAGGGGGTTGCTATGAGCGATGGCAGGGCTGTCGAGATCAGACACGAAGGCCGAATTCACCGTGCCGACAGCATGGAGACCCTTCTTCATTGGGCAAGGGAACACAGACTTTCCATTGAAGACCATTACCGGGAGGCCGGAACAGACCAGTGGCTGCCCATTAGGTCGCATGAGGAGCTTGCCAGGCTCCTCGATCCTGAGAACTGGTGGACACTGAGAATGAGCGGCAAGACATTCATGGCCCCTGACTGGGAGACTGTCGTGAGATGGACCAGGGAAGGACGGCTTACCGAAGACGTTCAGATAGAGGGACCCAAAACACCTCCTGGAGGTATACTCGGAAAAGCGTCCCCTGAACTGGCACCATACCTGCGTGAACCGCTTCCTGAGCAGCCGGAGTTCATCCCGCCCAAACTCCAGTTTGACGGCAGAACATTCCTTCCGGGAGACCTTGATACCGTGAGGGACTGGATATCTGAATCGAGGGTACCTCTCGAGGCGACGATCTCGATAGACAACCAGGAATGGCAGCCGCTGAGCGAGTGCGGGCATTTCGAAATCGACCTCTGGCCGACCGATGCACTCGAGACCCGCTCAGAACCCATGGAGGTCTCCGAGCCGGCATCGGAGACGCCCACGGAATCGCTCACAGACAGTGAACGAGCTTCGCCCGAAGTCGATCGGTCAGCACAGGAGTCCGAGGAAGGAACTGATGCAGAGACCGGTGCGGAGATTGCCGAAGGTGAGGTCGATGCTTCGATGGAGCCAGCTGTGGAGCCCTACAGGATAACCACCACTTTCGGAGACGACTACCTCCTGCTGCAGCCGAAAGAGATTCTTACTCTACTGAAGAAAAAGAAGATCCACAGTTTCGACGAAGTCAGGCATCCCGCTCTCCCGGACGGTACTATGTTTGTAAGCGAGTTCATAGAGGTAATGAATATGAGGAGAGGATCCAGGGCTCTCCTCTTCACTCTCGCATCGATACTTACTGTCGGTGGAGCGGCACTCCTGTTCTTTAAGGGTGATGCTCAGTGGATGCTCTACGGCGGCATCGCTGCGGCAGCTTCTGGTGTCGTTATGTTCGCATTGGGGGCATGGAAGAACTGAATACCCAGCCTGTCGATCTGATCGCCGCGAAGAGGGAGGGTTCAGCCCACTCCAGAGAAGAACTCCGTCATTTTGTCTCGGGTATCGCTTCAGGCTTAATACCTGATTACCAGGCTGCTGCCTGGCTGATGGCAGCCTACCTCAATGGTCTGGACAGTGAAGAGACCATTGCCCTGGCACTGGCGATGAGGGATAGCGGATCAATACTGGAATGGAGCGAAGGCCCGGGACTGTCGGACAAGCACAGCACCGGAGGGGTCGGCGATAAGATATCTCTTATACTGGCTCCACTCGCGGCGGAGGCCGGACTCAGAATACCGATGATAAGCGGCAGGAGTCTCGCCCATACCGGGGGGACGCTGGATAAGCTTGAATCGATCCCCGGTATGTCGGTTGATCTCGAGCTTGCCGAGTTCGTTTCGCTGGTTGAGACGAATAGGGTTGCGATGTGTGGTCAGACCCCTGATCTGGCTCCGGCGGACCGCAGGCTCTATTCTCTGAGAGATGCCACTGCAACTGTGAGTTCCATACCTCTCATATGTGCAAGCATTCTCAGCAAGAAGCTGGCGGAGGGTACCGACTCATTAGTATTTGATGTCAAGGCTGGGAGGGGGGCCTTTATGAAGGATACCGCCTCTGCACGGGAACTTGCTGCCGGATTGACCGGTATAGCCAGGAGTACAGGTGTAAATGCCGTTGCGATGGTCACATCAATGGACCGTCCTCTTGGGCTGACGGTCGGTAATGCGCTGGAGGTCCGAGAGGCAATTGAGGTTCTGAGGGGCTCCGGTCCCACGGATATCAGGGACCTGACGCTGGACCTGGCCGCAGCAATGCTTGCTTCTGCCGGGATGAGTGAGGCCGAGAATGGTCCCTCCATCGAGGATCTTGGTGAGATGCTGGATAATGGGAGAGCGTACAGCCGTTTTGTAGTGATGGTCGAGTCCCAGGGAGGTGATCTCGAAGCCTTCGATGCTCTACCTACCGCAGCGGTCAGGATGGAATTAACTTCTGACAGGTCAGGTGTATGGTCGGGGATGGATGCCGGGATACTCGGTGAGACTGTACGGATGATGGGGGGTGGAAGGTACCGGATGGATCAGGTGATTGATCCTCTGGTTGGATGGGAGCAGCTTCTGCCCTGTGATACCGCGGTAATTCCTGGAGAACCTCTCGCTCTACTTCACGCATCCGACAATGACTCGGCCGCTGAAGCTGTCAGACTGCTCCAGTCTGGAATCATCTGGAACGAGCCGGCACAACCACTCATAAGGGAAGTATTATGAAGACTATACCGCAGCTGGACCTGAGCGACCTGCCGGAGAAGCTGCTGAAGGATGGCATTCTTTCAGAGAACGGCTATGACAGACTTTCCAGATATGATGATGTGACCGATGACAATATCCTCGATGTCCTCGTAGCCAGGGGACTCGTCTCCGAGGAGGATCTTTACAGGTTCCTCGCGAAACTCACCGGTCTGCAATACAAGGTCCTCGACCCGCTGGAGCTGGATTACCAGATCGTAACAGCTCTTCTTCCGGGTGCATTTGCCCAGAAGCACCATCTGGTTGTCTTCGGTGAGTATGACGATGTACTGAGAGTGGCCACCAGCAGTCTGGCAAACCCCAGACCTCTCGAGGACCTGATCCACATGCTGGGCAGAGAACTCGAGCTCTACATCGGCCGGCCATCCGAGATAGCCAGAGTGATTCGACAATTCTACGGCCTTCACAGCTCTATCGTTGCTGCGGCCAAGGAGATCGATTCAGATGGAGATGTGGATCTCGGTAATCTTGAGAGATACGTTTCCAGCGAAACAGCCGAGCGAATGGAACCCACAGACCGACCGATCGTAAATGCGGTCAGTCACCTTATGCAGTACGCCTTCGAGGAGCGCGCAAGCGACATACATATCGAGCCGCATCGTGAGGGCACCGTGGTCAGGCTGAGGATTGATGGTGTCCTGCACGACATCTACAAAGTCCCCAAGAAGCTTCACCTCCCGATAATGTCCAGGATAAAATCGATCTCGGGGCTGAACATTGCAGATAAACGACGACCCCAGGATGGCAGGATCAGGACTCATTTTGAAGGGAAGCCTGTCGAGATCCGTTCTTCTACAGTTCCTGTAGCGTTTGGGGAGAAGATCGTACTGAGGATACTGGACCCGGCGATGCTCATGCAGGACCTTGGACAACTCGGCTTTGAGTCCCGGGATCACGAGAGATACAGGAGTGCCATACACAGACCTAACGGACTTATTCTGGTCACTGGACCCACAGGGAGCGGTAAGACCACTACTCTCTATTCCTCGCTTACAACGCTTGCTACCAAGGAAAAGAACATCACCACCATCGAGGATCCCGTGGAGTTCGTCACAGATGAATTCAACCAGATCAGTGTCCAGCCAGCTGTAGACCTTACATTTTCCTCTGCCCTCAAGTACATCCTCCGGCAGGACCCCGACATAATCATGGTCGGGGAAGTAAGGGACAAGGAAACAGCCAGAAGCGCAATGAGGTGCGCTCTGACAGGACATCTGGTGCTGAGTACTCTACATACGAACGACGCGGCCTCTACATCCATCAGACTTCTTGACATGGGGGTGGAACCATATCTGCTCTCCACGACACTGGTTGCCGTAATAGCCCAGAGGCTCGTAAGGAAAGTCTGCGAAGCCTGCAAAGAGGAATATGACCCATCTCCATCTGTCCTGAGGTCTCTCGGCCTTGATGATTCGATGGAAGTCTCTTTTCAGAGGGGCAGGGGATGCAGGACGTGCAGGGGTACTGGCTATAAGGGTAGAATCGGTGTATTTGAGTTATTGACCGTGACTGAGGAGATGCGTGCGGCGCTCGCAAGGACCGCGACAATAGATGAAATACTTGGACTGGCCATACAGCAGGGAATGACACCTCTCAGGGAAAATGCTCTGTCGAAAGTCATGAACGGTACTACCACGCCCGAGGAGATGCTCAAGGTGACCATGGCGATGGGTTCGGAGTGAAATACATGAAGTGTCCAGCATCAGCGGTTATTACTGTATTCGTTCTAGTTGCGGCACTATCATGCGGAGGTAACGGTAGTCCTCCCTCAGAGAGTCCTGCTCTTGACACTGTGGCTGTACATGACCAGCAGGCAGACTCAGTAGTGATGATTCCTCTTTCCCCTCTTGAAGTAGCCCTGCAGTTCTCCAATGACCTCGGAATGAACGATCCGGTTTGCTTTGAACATCTTTCAGAAGCATTCGTCGATTCCCTCCCGACTGACAGTCTCTCGCCCCGGGAGATATTCGGCAGATGGAGAGCATTCGATGCTTCCGGAAGGCTAACCGTTATACAGGAGAGCCCCGAAGGCAGGAGGACATCATATACCTGCGCGATTGCCAGGATGGAGCGACCTGTCATTAACCGCATACACTTCCTTCTGGAGAATGGATGCTGGGCTATTGATGGTTTCGGCGAGGAAGTACCTCAGGAGCTGGAGGATTCCCTGACCATCGAGCAGATAGCCGATCTTGTTCTGGAGCATCCCGAGGTCCGCAGGGAACTCAGACTTGTCAGGATGCTATGGGAAGACTGCCTGCTCGATTCCGCTGCGAGCTACTCCTCGCTTGATGCTGCCGTTGGGGCGGGGCTGGATTCCAGAGATTTCATCCTCGATCTGCAGCCGGAAAGCTACGCCGTACTGGCGAACTCGAACATCCGCAGAGCCGCCAAGTACCAGATCATATATGAGAGAGCCGGCGCCACCATTCCGGGGATACCGGCTGATCTCGCTACAATGATGAATATCGTGAGAGAGATGGCTTTCATCTCCAGATCCGTAATGGCCGGCAGGCATGAGGCCATGCAGCATCTCTATTCCACCGGCGAGTGGATTGAACCTGATCTCGAAGAGGAGCTCTTCAGGATCGCTGGTTTCAGGACATTCTTCCTTGGTGTCAGCGACAGGGTCGAGCAGATCGATTCCCTTTCGAGAACCTACAGGGTACTATTGACAGCCGGGTCCAATGAACCACTGGGACAGATCGTTCTCGACCTCGACCCGCACCAGCTGGAGCAGAGGATGGATAACCAGATGGGAGTCCCCATATGGAGGGCTCTGGCTGTCGAGATGAACGGTGACCGCGATCCGGAAAGAGTGATTTACTGGGCTGGAGATATGTTCCTGTTTGAGGGTACACCGACAGGATACCATCTTGTCTGGCGAACCTACGAGGATTACGAGAGTGATTATCACGCCGAGTTCGTATCTCAGCCTGCGGGGAGGGATGGCTGCAGAGAGGTGACCTTCACAGGCAACAGCGGTGATCATACCTACTATCTCGGATACGATGATACCGGAGATCCACTCTTCAGAAGGATGCAGATCCTGCCGGATGATCTTGCCGCAGAAGAGGAGTCACCTTGAGCAGTCCGAGTTCCCGCAGCATCATTGTGCCTGTTCTCTACTGGGGAGTAGTTCTTGTTATCGCCTCGGTTTTCTTCGGAGCTGGCTTCGCCTTCAGGGTCTACGGCGACTGCAGCTCTGCGTTCTCCAACGCCAGGGGAAATCTTCTGGTAGCCGGCTTACGCGGGCACGAACCTGCTGCTGCAACAGAGATATATGACAGCAGGGGAGACCTTATGGTCACTGCCTGTGTCGAGAACAGGTATCCAGTAACTCTCGAGGAAGTTTCTCCATGGGTCATCAACGGATTCATCGCGACTGAGGACCAGAACTTCTATGAGCATAAGGGAGTGAGTCTCAGGGGTATCGCGAGAGCGGCTCTTCACAACTTCAGAACAGGTGACAGACATGGGGCCAGCACCATCACCCAGCAGCTGGCCAAGGGAC
>JAOZQW010000344.1 GCA_029932015.1 Candidatus Fermentibacteraceae bacterium | reverse complement strand
ACTCCTATGAGCAGGATTACGGAATACCGGTTCCGCTGGATGTAAAGAGGAGCATTCTGAGAATATCGAGCCAGCTGGGCATGAATTCGGTGCATCAGGATTACACCACCATGTGGCCTGACACTGATTGGCGGAACAGCGGGGCTGACTCGTCCGGTGGAGAAGTGGTCGTGATATTCGAAGCAGGTCTGATACCCGAAAGGGAGGAGACCTCCTACACCTTTGTCGCAGACGATAAAGTATACCGGGTATCACTTCCCGGTATTCGTCAGCAGAGGGAGGCACCTCTCAGGATAGTCCTCTCCGCCGGATCACTGACTGCGAACGGCTTCCTTGTAGAGGACCTTGCAGGTATTGCCGGGAAGAATCTGGAGGACCAGGCTGGCAGAGACATAGTACGAGCCATCGCCAGGCTTGCGCTCAAAGCGGGACTTGCAGAAGCCGGGGAGCAGATCGTTGAGGAACTCTCTTCAGAGAACAGCACGGTTTCAAGAGTGACCGGTCTGGTCCTCAGCATATTCGGAGCGGCAACCGAGAACGCTGACCTCAGGGCCTGGCTGACTCTTCCGTCCAGGATATATGCCGTGCGTCTGCCTCTGCCTGCAGGTGAGCACCGGATCGATCTCAGCGTGAACGGCATGATCGTATTTACCGGACTGGATGCATCTATCGAACCCTGGGAAACGGAGCTGCTGTTCGTATCGGAGAGCAGTCTGTGATGACTCCCCGGGAACTTGCATCCATGATCGATCATACGCTCCTCAGATCCGATGCACTGCCGGCGGATATCGAGAGACTCGCCGCTGAAGCGCTCAGCTATGGATTCGCCAGTGCGTGCGTTAATCCTGTATGGGTTCCCCTGGTCAGTGATATGCTGAGCGGGGGCTTCCCTCTGGTCTGCTCGGTGGTTGGTTTCCCCCTCGGCGCAAGCAACTGCATTGGCACCGAGACTGCAGGGGTTATCGAAGAGGGCGCGGATGAGGTTGATATGGTCATTCCCGTCGGCCATCTTAAAGCCGGTAACACCTCCGTCGTTGCCGCCCGGATCCGGACTGTGGTCAGCGAGGCCTCCGGAAGACCTGTTAAGGTGATAATCGAGACCTGCTATCTCACATCCATGGAGAAGAGACTCGCCTGCCGTATCGCTCTGGATGAGGGTGCTTCATGGGTGAAGACATCTACCGGCTTCGGCACGGGCGGAGCGACAGCAGAGGACGTGCGACTGATGAAGGAGGCTGTCAGCTCCATGATCGGTGTGAAGGCTTCGGGGGGTATACGAACTCTGGATGATGCCCTTTTAATGATAGATGCCGGTGCTGGACGACTCGGGGCAAGCAGCGGTGTTGCCATTATAAATGAGCTTGCCGGACTCCCTGTCTGATCTGCTGTGTCTTTCAGGATCTCGCTGGCCGCATGAATAGTATTCCAGTAATGTGGGAGCAGGCAGCTGGAGGGGTCAGCCAGCTGCCCGCTATTTTCCTGGATTTCCTAAATTCCCCCGAGACCGGTCAGGGAGGGGGTCAGACCGGCCAAGAGAGGAGAACAAGGACTGGAATCACGAACCCGCCGAGGGCGAGCATCATCCAGTTTCTAAATCCAGGCTTGATCACTTTTTCACTCCTTCAAGTTCATTGCTGTCGCCAATTAGTTAAGCAAGACTATTGCCAAACAGGGGGACTATGGATCTGAGCCAGCTGAACACAAGGCAGTTGGAGGCCGTCGAGTACTTCGATGGACCCCTGCTTGTACTTGCCGGAGCGGGCAGCGGGAAAACAAGAGTGCTGACCTGCAAAGTAGCCAGGATCATGGACTTGGGATACGCGTCACCTGAGCAGATCCTTGCCATGACATTTACGAACAAGGCTGCTTCTGAGATGAAGAAGCGGGTTGCATCCCTTATCCCACGCGGTGGAGGCCGAGTCAGAGTGGGCACATTCCATTCCATCTGTGCCTGGATACTGCGACGGGAAGCTCATCACCTCGGATACAGCGAGAAGTTCACGATATACGATGCAGATGATCAGAAGACCCTGATCAAGAGACTGCTTAAGAAACGAGTGAGTAATGTCAGCGTAACACCTGGACAGATAAAGAGTTACATATCAAGGCAGAAAAATGCTGCCATCTCTCCCGAGCAGGCAGGTGATTCAGCTTCCAACGACCGGGAGCATGAACTTGCACTGCTCTATTCAGTGTATCAGGAGCATCTGAAGAGTTCAGCCGCTTTTGATTTTGACGATTTGTTGACATCTACACTTGAGATATTTCGTCAAAATAGTGACATCAAAGAGTACTACTCGACACTCTTCTCATACATCCTCGTTGATGAGTATCAGGATACGAACTACGTTCAGCATCAGCTGCTGAAGGAGCTGGTCGGCTCAGGCACAGGAGTATGTGTTGTCGGTGATGATGATCAGTCGATTTACGCCTGGAGAGGTGCATGCATTGAGAACATGCTTGATTTTGAGAAGGATTTTCCTGGAACGAAGACGATCAGGCTAGAGGAGAATTACCGATCCAGCGGCAATATCCTCAGAGGTGCAGCCGCGCTTGTAAGATCTAATGCAAAAAGACTCGGAAAGACCCTCTGGACAAGAAGAGAAGACGGTGAGCA
>JAOZQW010000065.1 GCA_029932015.1 Candidatus Fermentibacteraceae bacterium | reverse complement strand
ATACATCAGCCTGTGGGACATGCAACACGTTGCGTGTCCCAGAATACCTAGTTCGTAAACAGTGGCATCGCCGCGCGCCGGAACAGCTTCGCGCAGGCGTTGGTGACTTCCTCCCTGATGTCAGGACAGCAGCAAACGGTAAGGTAGTTTCTGTTCGGCCTGGCTCTTGAGAGGTACTCCGAGAATGCCGGATCGACCTCCTCGAAATCCTTTATTTCATCTGAACCGTTCACGAACCGTATGTTGAGGCGTGCAAACCGTTCTTCCGAGACCTTCACCGCTTCGAGCGGGAGATCGACGAGTACAAAATTCCGATCGACCCCAGCCGTTTCGGCAATCCTATCCGCCAGAGAATCAGCTGCCTCGAGGAAAGTATCTCCATCAGCTTTCACATCGTTCATAAATGATTCATCGCTCTCATCCAGCATCGCCGCATCTATTCTGAAGATCCGCGTGAAGAGCTTCTGTCTGTATTTGACCCTCCAGGCCATCTCCCGCACCCAGGGGTCGGATGACTCCTTGGCCATGGCGCTGAGAAGCTCATCATCCGTCCAGCTGCGGAAATCCGTGAACTCCCCATGTCCAATGACGCTTCTTCTTGCCGCGGTCAGGAGCATCTGGTCCACTATCCGCGTTTTTTTATGAAGGTATACGCTGGAGTACATCTGCAATCTGGCAAAAAGGAAGTCCCTTATTGCTTCAAGACCCTTCATCTGAAATACCATTTCGTCGTTTCGAACAGTCATGGTGGAGATGATCCTATCCATTTCAATATGTCCGAAAGCGACTCCGGTGAAGTAGAAATCTCTCTGAAGGTAATCAAGCATATCTGCGTCGACTTCACCGAATATTGTTTGCTGAAGGTATTTTGGGCCATTGTATCTGCTACAGATAAGGTCTGCCACATCAGAAGGGACTATTCCGTGGGATTCCAGGATACCGGGGATTTTCCCTGAACCCCTGATATCCATCCTTTCCCTGCCAGTCACGAGATTTGCGACGAATTCCATATGATCGACACCGTAGATCTCAACATAGAGGGGTTCAAGTGTGTGGGACCAGGGAGTATGCCCGATATCGTGGAGCATACCTGCAGCCTGCAGCATGGCCAGAGTTCTGGCATATGCAGGATCCTCAGGATCTATACCATTCTGCTCCAGAACATGCCTTCCGATCCTGTCAGCGAGCGAAGAGACTCCCAGGGCATGCAGCAGACGCATCCCATGAGCGCCGGGATAGCTCTGGAATGTCGTTCCAAGCTGATGGACCAGACTGAGTCTCTGGACCTCGACAGTCTTCAGGAGTTCCTCCTGGAGTCCGGAAAGCCTGATGCTGCCATGAACGGGATCTCTTACGTACATTACCTTGTCCGGGATGCTCATCGCCTGTCCTCTTCCCTGGAGGGTGTTCCACTAATTTTTGCCAGCAGCATATGAATGTAAGATAATCTCAAGCGCCAGTTGAGGGTAATAAGAGCAGCCAACGTGGGCATCCCATTGCCTGCCCTCAGCATTTCGAGAATGCGGTTCCGCGATCCGGCGTCCTCAAGAGGTCGGCACAGCCTTTTAGGTATCGAAGAGTCCTGAAGCGTATCCAGAACGGACAGGATCCCCCTGTTTTCTCGATCAAGACCAGTCTCCAGCGAAGCTTTCTCGAACACCTGCCAGCCGTCGCGGGTGGAAATTAGCTCTGCCATCAGGTACTCCTCCAGCCACATTGTCTGTTTTGAAGAGGTCTGCTGAGATTGATGCAGGAGAGATAACAGTAAGGCATACTCCCAGCGTAGACCCATGAGTCCCGGCATCAGGATCCTTCCTGATTCGTACAGGTCCGACGGCAGATGTCCCGGGAAAGTAGAAGGGAAGTAGAAGGGGTGTGTATGCAGCTCAAGTCTTACACCATTAAGGTACAGCTTGTACTCCGACAGAGCACCCTGTCTGAAGAGATCCAGCGGTTGATCCGATCCCGGGCGCCAGTTGCTATCGCTGACGGTTTCGAGAACGCTGTCAAGGAATTGCGGTTCAACGAGAAGGTCTATATCGAACATCGGCCTGTCACCCGGTGAAGGATAGAGGGAGAGGGCGTAATCAAAACCTTTCCAGGCCCATACGCGGAGTCCTCTAAGGGCGAGGAGGTCAAGTGTGGGTTTGAGAACAGTCAGATGCCTTGTCCACAGGGCAGCTGATTGCACAGTAGATCTATCATGCCTGTCGGCAGAGGATCTGAGCAATGGTGCGAGAACGTGCTCAACAGGAGGCAATGACCCCATGTATGCACGATCCGCATTTAGATTTCTCCATTCCAGCCAGGATGTAAGGTAATGATCGGGATGGGGTTCACCAGGGAACGGTGCACCACCTTTTAAGACCTTTATGAGTGCCTTCAGGAGCGAGCTTGCAGAGTATCTCATGGAGGGTAATATTCACCATTCTGGAGGAAAGCGTACATATGCATTTACCTGACGACACAATTGACCTTCATGTACACAGCACGGCCTCGGATGGCACTCGCTCACCAGCCGAACTCGTGGCCCTTGCGTGCAGGGATGGAGTATCGATCCTCTCAATAACCGATCATGATACGGTTGACGGTATCCGGGAGGCCCATGGATACGCACAGGATGTGGGACTGGATCTAATACCGGGCGTCGAACTCAGTGTGGATCTGGGATATGATGATCTCAGTGCGCATCTGCTGGGTTACTTTCCAGGAGTGGCGATCGACGTTCTTTCCGATCCCTCAACTTCGCTCGGAAAGGCGATCGCTTTCGTTCAGAACGGCAGAGAGAACAGGAACCCCAGGATACTGAAGAAGCTTGCAGATATGGGCATCGATCTGGATATGGAGAACATCAGGCGGATAGCCGGGGGGGATGTTATAGGAAGACCCCATATCGCCGAGGCGCTTGTAGAGGGAGGATTCATCAAGGAGATAAAAGAAGCCTTCACTCTCTACCTTGCCAGTGGGAAACCGGCTTATGTCGATCGTGACAGGCTGAATGTAAACGATGCTATTGCGATAATACTGGAGGCTGGTGGTTTGCCGGTGCTTGCTCACCCGGGCTTCATCCCAATCGATCAGTATGCTCTTATCGCACTGGTGGAAAGACTTGCTGCAGAGGGACTGGCTGGTGTTGAGACATATTATCCGGGACACGATAGAGCTGTAATTGAATTGTTAAGAGGTACCGCCGATCGATTGGGAATTGTCGTCACCGGGGGTACGGATTATCACGGATGGAAGCCTGACCACATCGGGCTGGGCAGGGCGCAGGGGGGATTCCACCTGACCAGGTCCATGGTGGGGGACTTCCTGGCTCTCTGCGGAGAGCGGATCGGAACGGAGGAATTGCTGCATGGCCAAACTCAGTGATCTCATCAAGAGGATTGACACCGAGGTCAAGGATGGAAACAGAGCTAAGGCGCTCAGGATGATCGATAAACTCCTGGAGAAGGTGCCGGATAGCAAACCCCTTCTTGCCAGGAAAGAAAAATTCAGCATCGAGCACGACTTCGATCTTCGGATAATCGCACTCGAAGAAAAGTATGGAGTAGCAAGGGAAGGATGACCTTTCCAGGCAGTCTGCGTTCTCTCATCCGTGCATGCAGGGCAGTCTGCCTAACAGCATTACCATTACTTCTCTCATGTGGACATGCAGCAGTCACTGAAACTGAGATGCTTGCGCAAGCAGAACTCTTCGGCACACGTGCTTCGTTCATGTGGCAGAATACCGGCGTTTTTCAGATCAGGGGAAACTGCAGACTCGAGGATGCCAGTCTTGTCGCACGAGGCCCGTTCGTACTCTGGGGAAGTGCTCCCGATACGCTTCTCAGGGGAGATTTCTACGGACCCGATGGAGGTCCAGTTGTTTCACTCAGAGCAGACCCGACTGGAATGACAATCTACTTCCCTGAGGAAGGATCCGCTCTCTTTACCCCGATTGGTCTTCGGACCGGAGATGCAGTGCTCCCCACGATCGATCTGATCCATATGCTGAGGACAGGTTTTCCCATGCTGCTCGAACCCTGGATGATCAGCGATGGTGCGATAGCATCGGAAGGTTCCGTACATTGGAACTTCACTTCCATTGATGAAAGCACCCTCATGACGCTCACTCTCCAGAATGGTTCTCTGTTCCCCTCGGTCTGTTTCTGGAGCGGGGGTGAGCTGCGTATTACCGCTGCATCCTCTCACGATGAGTACAATGCCTGGCCCTGGAAATGGGAGACCGAGATCGATGGGAGTACAGTGGAGCTGGAGTTAACACATGTGAACGCAGAAGCCGTACCCTGGGAAGGTATTTGGAACCTAACCATACCCCTGCCGGTTGATACTATCGCTGCTGCAGCTCCCTGGACGCCAGTCTGGCACATCGAAGTGAGATGACAGACAACATTATGTCCACCAAGCAGATATGATACTATCTCGTGAGTAGCTGTTAGCAGAAACAGCCTCCTCTTTGCAATACAGTTCACATCGCTGCAAGTGTGATCACTCACTGGAGTTGACGCAAGTCATTATGTTTACTATTCAACATCGGACTCACAGTTTACAGGAGGGAAGATGCCTTTTGCGGATTTGATAGAGCGTTTGCGGGGCAGGAAGCCCGGCACACTCCTCTCCACATCCATGGCAATAGATCTCGGAACTGCGAACACTCTGATCTATCTCCAGGGCAAGGGTATTGTCCTTGATCAGCCCAGTGTGGTTGCGGTGGACACCGAGAGCGGTGATGTTGTTGCTGTTGGGAGCGACGCAAAATCCATGCTCGGAAGGACCGGATCCAACCTGAATGCAGTACGCCCTCTCAAAGATGGTGTCATCACCAACGCAACCGCAACGACCGCTATGCTCAGAGAGTTTTTCAGAATGGCCCAGACACGGCGGTTCTCAATGCGACCGAGAATTCTCGTCTGTGTTCCAAGCGGTATAACTGAGGTTGAGGTCTCTGCCGTACGGACCGCTCTCGAGAGAGCAGGGGCAAGAGAGGTGCTTCTCATTCCGGAGCCTCTTGCTTCCGCGATTGGAGTTGGTATCCCGGTCAGTGGAGCTGCGGGCAATATGATTGTGGATATCGGCGGTGGAACAACAGAGATTGCTGTCATCAGCCTCTCGACAATTGCCGCAAACAATTCGATACGAATAGGCGGCGATGAACTGAATGAGGCGATCGCCTCATACCTCAAGAAGCGATACAGTCTTCTCATCGGTGAGCGGACCTCCGAAAGAGTCAAGCTGAGCGTGGGAACGGTCCTTGAAGAGGACAGCACTGAGCTTGAAGTAAGCGGATTGGATTTCGTAAACGGTATTCCCGAAACTTATTCGATCACATCTGAAGACATCAGAAAAGCTCTCAAGGAGACAGTTGCGACGATCGTTGAGGCAGTCCGGCATGGTCTCGAGAAGACTCCACCTGAACTTGCAAGTGACATCGTTGATCGCGGAATTGTCATGACTGGTGGGGGCGCTCTTCTGAGAGGACTGGACAGACTCCTGATGAGCGAGACTGGATTACCGATCAGGGTGGCGGACAACCCCCTCTCCTGCACCGTTCTCGGTGCTGGTCTGATACTTGAGGATGTCTACCGCTACCGAAACCTCCTGCTGCAGTAAAAGGAGCATGCGATGGCATTCCCAGCCAGGCGCGGCCGGGGAAGGACCTCCGGGAGAACTCGGAGGATACTGACCTACCTGACTGCCTCGATCCTTATGTTGCTGATAGGTCCGGTGCTTCTCGGAGGTGCGGGGAGCTGGCTCGGCGCAAGATTCAGCGACTGGATTTTTACCAATGAACAGATAGCAGAGGTGGACGTTCTTAGAGCGGAGATGCTGCAGCTCATGCTGGAGAACTCCAGGTTGAGGGAGGAAGTACTCAAAGCGGACCGATATCGGACACTTCTCGGTATGACACGCACCGGGAACAGTGAAGCGATTGCCGCAAGGGTTCTCTATAGAACCGAGGGTCTCGTCTCCGGCACACTGGTAGTCGACCGCGGAAGCAGGGACGGAGTTATCGAGAACTCTGCATGTCTGACGGCATCAGGTCTTGTGGGAGTCGTCGGTGCAGTTCATGAAGCGACAAGCGAAGTTCTGCCAATCAGCAACCCATCCGTCAACGTAAGCTGTGTAACATGGCCAGGCGGGGCGGCTGGAATACTCCAGTCAACTGCTGACGGCGGATTAAGGCTGGTTCATGTCGATATGACCGAAGGTGCCGCAACCGGGGATCAGGTCCTTACTTCGAGGTTCAGCGGGATATATCCGGACGGGCTTCTTGTAGGAACCGTCACAGGCATCGCCGATGGTGAACCCGGACTGGCAATGGCTTTTCATGTTGAACCTGCAGTTGATTTCAGCCGGATAGGTGAGATCCTCATTCTCCTGCCCGGAAGATATCAGACCGCCCCGGATGCAGTGCAGCCACCATCCGATACGGCGGCAGATAACCAGGACTGATCATGCGAAGCGGTATTCTCCTGCTAGCAGGTGCTGTCATCTTCCAGTTCATGCTGGAACTGACGATGGGACGGATCGCACTTGCTCCCTCCATGCTGCCCCTTGCTCTTGTATACCTTGGAGAAAATCGAGGCGGCAACTGGACCATTGATGGAGCATTCTGGTCTGGGCTTTGCCTTGACCTGCTGCTGCACCAACCTCCGGGATCTACTTCAATTGCTCTCCTTGCAGGCCTTGCTGCAGCGACATGGCTTGGACGGTTCTCCGCTGGAGAAGGCATCGGAAATCTTACTCTAATGACCGCAACGGCTGTTGCAGTATCAGATATGGTTTTCATCATAGTTGCTTCGAGACCATTCGGCAGCGGACTGAACTCCCGCCTGCTCATGGCCTTTCCCAGGGCCCTGCTGACTGCGGGATTCGGGGTACTCATTCTTACCGTCGGGAACTGGGTATCAGAAATGAGAGAACGGAGAGCAGTAGGATGAGAAGGGCCGAAGGCAAACGCGGCCCCTATCTTCTTTTCATGGCTTTCATTACTCTCCTTTTCATAATGCTGGGTGTTCGTCTATTCCACCTTCAGGTGGTCAGGGGAGGCTATTTCAGAAGTCTTTCCAGCAGGAATCATATCAGAGTGGTTGCCAGCCCTGCACCCAGAGGGATCATTTCTGACAGGAACGGAATCCTCCTGGCCGACAACGTGCCCGCATTTATGGTCTCCGCGATCCCCTCAGAATTCGATTCGAGCCGAATAGAACTGGTGGCTGCTGAGTTGGGAATGGAAAGCTCGCAACTGAATCAGATGCTGCAAAGCGCCTCAGCAATGCCACATAGGCCTATTGTACTCAGAGAGGGTATGACTGTTGAGGAGGCAAGCCCATCAGCAGAGAATCTCTTCCGAATGCCTGGCGTCATTTTCGATGTCGCTCCCTTGAGAAGATACCACATGCCGCAGGAATTCTGTCACCTTCTCGGGTATGTCGGACTCTCGGATACGCATGAATCATACGAAGGCGAAGTTGTCGGCAGGGCAGGACTGGAGCTTGCTCTTGATGATCGTCTCATAGGCACTCCCGGCCTTCGCAGAGAGATAATAGATGCTTATGGAAGGATAGTTGAGGAGTTTGCAAGTTCGGCTGTAGAAGAGCCTGTACCCGGAACGGGTATAAGATTGACCGTTGACTCCCGTCTGCAGGCTATCGCCACTGATAAGCTCTCCATGACAGGTCTTCCGGGGAGTGCTGTTGTCGTCAATTTTGAAACAGGGGACATACTATGCGCTGCAGCCGTTCCCACTTTTGATCCGAACCTTTTTGCAAGAGGTATCAGACTGGATGAGTGGAATGCTCTGCTGGATGATCCATACAAACCACTCTTCTCACGAGCGTGGGCGGCGACTTACCCGCCAGCATCCACGTTCAAAATGGTGACCGCTGCCTGGTTGCTTTCAGAGGGTTTGATTGAAGAGGGCTTCAGACCCGATCCATGCTTTGGATCATACACACTTGGTGATACTGATTTCGGATGCTGGAGCATTCATGGAAGACTTGATCTCGTAGAGGCTATCGCAAGATCCTGCGATATCTACTTCTATCGTACATGCCAGCTCGGTACGCTCGATGGGCTGGCCACCTTCGCCAGGAGATTCGGCTTCGGCTCTACACTCTGCGAACTCCTTGTCGGGGAAAAATCAGGACTCGTTCCGGATTCCGATGATCTTGATCGATTCTACGGAGAAGGTGGGTGGGGTCTTGGAAATCTGCTCAATGTGTCCATCGGCCAGGGGGAACTCCTTGCGACTCCGCTTCAGATGGCGGTATCTGCCGGAGTGATCGCATCCAGAGGCCGCATGCCGCTTCCCGGCATCCTTCTGGACAGGGAGCCACGTGGAACGGTATTCGCAGGACCACCCCTGCCTGACCAGGTCTGGGCCCCGCTCATCGAAGGAATGAGTGAAACGGTTGAATCCTCGAGGGGAACTCTTCATGGCGTATTCGCTGGTTCTACACTCGAATTCTACGGTAAGACCGGTACCGCGGAATGCCCGGGCGATGATCACGCGATGGTCATCGGCTTTCTCGAAGTACCGGAACCTGTAGCCATCTGTGTGGTCATCGAGCATGGAGGTCATGGCGGTGCTGTCGCCGGTCCGGTAGTCCGACAGATCCTCGAAGGGTTCTACAGCTCCGGAACAGCAGGGAACGGGGCTGAATGACATGGTAGGAAGGGACAGACCCGATCTCCTTCTTCTTTCTTCCGCAGCGGCTCTGCTCGCGATGGGTCTCATGACTGTCTATTCCGCTTCAGCTGTTGTTACGGATTCGGGGATATTCGGCAGACAGGTACTCTGGGTTCTCATCGGAGTTCTTTTCTTTGCCGGAGGAACCTGGATCTCCTTCAGAAGGCTCGAGGAGATCAGTCCACTGCTTTTTACAGTGGCCTGCATTCTGCTTCTTATTACCCTTTTCGTTGGCTCTGGCCCTGCGGGAAGATGGCTTGTACTCGGACCAATGCAGCTGCAGGCCTCTGAACTCGCCAAGGCTTCACTCATACTCATCTGCGGATGGTGGCTTGCCTCGCTTCGCGTGAGACCAAGGAAGATGGGGGAGGGAGCTATATTCCTGACCGTACTTCCTGCAGTACTCCTCACCGCTGTTCAGCCGGATCTCGGCACAGCAGTATCGATGCTCATGCTTGTTCTTGCGATGTTCATCTGGGCAGGCTACGGACCAGGATGGATATTCCTTCTGATCAGTCCAGTCATTGCCGCTGTCTCATCCACAGGTTTTCCTCTCTGGCTTGCCTTTACTGCGGTTCTATCATTCATCCTATACAGAAGGAGAGCGACGATCCAGAGCTGGATTCTCTTCCTTGGCGGGAATTCGCTTGTTGCCGCGCTCACCCCACTTGCATGGAACCTTCTCGAACCCTACCAGCAGTCGAGACTGATAACTTTCCTGGACCCGGCGACAGACCCTCACGGAGCCGGATGGAACATCATCCAGTCAGAAGTTGCCGTAGGTTCAGGAGGACTCTTCGGGCAGGGATATCTACAGGGGGCTCAGAAGGAGCTTGCTTTCCTCCCTGCAAGGCATACGGATTTCGTCTTCTCTGTCTGGGCTGAGGAGACAGGGTTCCTGGGCTGCTTCCTCCTGCTCACAGCCTTCCTGCTGCTGATATGGAGGATCACCCTGGCTGCCCGCAAGTCGGTCAACCCGTACAACTCGCTAGTTACCGCGGGTATAGCTTCATACCTGGCCATCCATGTATTCGTGAATGTGGGGATGACCCTCGGTATTATGCCAGTCACTGGACTCCCGCTTCCGTTCATCAGCTATGGCGGCAGCCAGATGCTGGTCATGATGTTCCTTCTCGGTCTCGCCGTGAACGCCGGAATGTACTGGCGCGAGGTGTAGCCCTGGGGGACATGCACCGCAGGTGCGTGTCCCCTCAGCCTAGCCTC
>JAOZQW010000064.1:7926-9995 GCA_029932015.1 Candidatus Fermentibacteraceae bacterium | reverse complement strand
GGGATGTTCAAGACGAATCACGTCCTGTGCGTAGCACACCAACAGCAGGATGAGTAAAGGAATCGACCACTTCATTGCTGCCCCTCTCGGCTTCGTTACAACTAACAATTCATGTACCTGCATTGTTTCTCCGAGTCAATACACGTACTACAGCAGGTGATCTAACTTATTGTGCATATGTCCTATTCCAGAGGAGATCATTCAGAGTTCTAAATGCATCCACTATGGGGTACCAGATAGGCAAAAGGCTGCTTGGAGACTCTCCGGCAGCCTTCTTCCGTTCATAGAGCAAATTCGTATCCCGGGTGGGTGTTCATCCGCTCAGGGCTTTGACGAAGCAGGGCAGCCGTCAATATTGTCAGTTCAGGAGGCAAATATCACTGAACGGGGAAGAGGAAATGAGATGGGAAGTAACGGGAAAGCATGCTCTCCCTATACGCTGAGTTCGATTGGAATTGATGCATCCATTACTGAGATGATCAGAGATATCCTGCGGGGGCAACCAGGTCTCTTCGTGATAACGGGGCAGCCGGGTACAGGGAAGACGACTATGCTCTTCAGCATTGTTCGTGAAGCTGCAAATATGGGAATTCCCATCTCTCTCGTCCTTGAGGAGGAGTATGCGGAAATTTTCAACTTCCCGCAGGAGTGGGCGGTCCATCTTGAAGGCGACACGGTTGACTCGTGGACCACGGATTTAAACACCGTCTTCGGAGTCCCGCATTTGGGAGTTGTTGTTGAGTTGGACAGCATCTCCTCCAAATGCGGATTTGAATCGGCCGTCAGAATACTTGAGGAAGCGAAGAATGGTCGATGGATATTCACTACACTCGAGACACCTCTTGTCGGAATCGATATCACTTACTACCTCCAGGGTCTGGGGTTCTCTGCTCAGGAAGTCGTCGCTTCCCTGTCCGGCATCGTATCGTTGATCCTGACGCCCGGATTATGCAGGGAGTGCAGGGAACAGGTAGGCGCTGATATCGGGGACACCCGTCTCATATACCCTGATGCCGAGGAGGCAGGGCTTGTCTGGAAGGAAGTCGGATGCGACAAGTGTGACCAGAAGGGCATCAAGGAGAGGTGTCCTCCTGTGGCTGTCGTACAGGTGGACGATGAGGTCAGGCGTATCATCGAAGTCTACCTGAGGGATGGTGTGATGGAACAGCTTCCTGCAGATAAACACATCAGCATGTTTGCAAGTGCTCGGAAGATGGTGCAGGAAGGGATCATCGGCATCGAGACATTTAAAAGAATCGTACTTAAGAATCCGCTTCTGAGAGGGCATCATCTTCTGGAACTGGAGCAGCATCGTGCAAACCGGATCAAGGATATGTTCGGCCGATTCGTTGCGCATCACATTGTGGAGAGTCTTACTTCCTATGAAGACATCGAGAAAATTGTCAATGGTGATAATCGCAAGGTGACTTGCCTGTTCTGTGATATCCGCGGATTCACTCCGTATGCGGAAGGGATTCCTCCGGTCGAACTCTTCCGGCTTCTCAATGCACATTTCGGGATGATAATCGACATAGTCTTTGAACATGAGGGAACGATAGACAAGTTCATCGGGGATTCCGTGATGGTCGTCTTCGGCGCACCTCTTCCCCAGGAGGATCAGGAACTGCGTGCCGTACGATGCGCCATAGGCATCCAAAGGGAAATCGCCGAAGTGAATACGAGAAGAACAGGTGCTGCGCCCACCCATGTTGGTATCTCAATCAATACAGGCGAGGTCGCCGCAGGATGTCTGGGAAATGATCGGAGAATGGACTACACCGTTCTCGGCGACACTGTCAATACAGCTTCCCGCCTCGAGGAGATCGCTGAGGCCGGTCAGATAGTAATTGGAGCAACGACTGCATCAGCGGTTGACGGTGCTGTTGATATGCGCGAATTGGGAACATTCGAGCTGAAGGGCAAGAAGGAGCCGCTGAAAGTGTTTGAAGTCCTTTACAGGGAGAGTGGTTCGTGACATCGGGTGATGGAGTCGTTACCGGTCGAAATTGATGAGCAGGAGTTTGAGTGCAATGCCTTCGATACACCAAGTTGAGGGACGGCGCCGATAG
>JAOZQW010000064.1:0-7916 GCA_029932015.1 Candidatus Fermentibacteraceae bacterium | reverse complement strand
GTTCCAGTCCTTCTCGGTAAGAGTATCCAGCAGGGGAGGGGATCTAGGACGAGTAGACTTCCAGAGGCGGCAAATCTCATGCTGTTAGCTTCTTCCTCAGAGCCGCGATCCGGGCCATCCACTCTATGAACGGTTTCCAACTGGAGATCATTAGGGGTACCAGGCAGGATGAATCGCATAGATACCACTCCTGAGGTATCTGCTGCTCAAGTGTTAGCCGCTGTTGAACCCGTCCTGAAATTCTATTACCACACTAAGGATTTCATCGAAAGCAGGTACTTCTCCGAAGAACATCTCCGTTCTCATCGCATTGTAGTCTAGACGCCACTCCGCTTCCTGTTCTGGGAGTGGCAAAACGCGAAGATTCCCCCGGGTTAGAGTGCTGTAGTCCACCCACGACCAGTTGAAGTAGAGTTCCCGGTGTTTTGCCGTACGCTTGAAGATGTCCTCACATTCGACAGCCCTTTCGGCGATGCCCTTGGTTATAAGGCACCACAGATCATAGTAGTGCCTTGCCATCCTTGGTTTCCGTCTCTTTCCTGCAGGGCGATAGGTCTCCTCGTGAAGCAGCATCGCCTTCTCCCAGAATGTCCGCTCCGGAGCCAGTGCTCTCACGACGAAGTTGCCGGGGCAAAGGAGCTCTGGATATGCATCGAACAGGTATGAATGTATCTCTTCCTCCAAGGCCGGTTCATTGTCTGATCGAGCTCCCATCTCAATCTTGACCTCTCGTCGGATGTAGGACTCTCCTTCATCCATTGCAGATGGATATCTGAACAGGATTGTCTGGTTGTCAGGATCTTCGTCCACGGGGGCGGGTGTTAGTTCCCAGTAATCTGATTCAGAAAGAGCAGCCTCGATCCTCTCCTGGAGTATCGGATACAGCTCCAAATGAATCTTATCCTGCGAAGCAGACTTAAGCTCTGCCAGTCTGTTCCTTCTCTTCTTCTTACTTGGGGCCATCTCGGGACTATCCTCACCACTGAAACCAAGGAACTCCCTATCGATCACGATATCGATGTCTTCAGAGAACCTGCTGATGAGATTCCAGCACTTCGAAAGGGATGTTCCTCCTTTGAACGTTATGTTCCGACCCCACTCTGGTATTTCGAAGAGCTTGCGTAGAATCCAGCACACCCAGAAGTCCTTTTCCAGCGAGACTGCCGGCAAATTCAGGTCCGTCTGTGCCTGTTCGAAGATCAGACGACGACGCTCAGGCGTTTGCTCGAGAAATCCGACCATTAGTCTTCACTCTCATGGGAGATAGCATTGATGATCTGCGAAATCCATACGGGTGCATAGTGAATATCCTTGAGAAGCTTTGCTCTCTCATCTGAGTTCAGTCTCTCTCTCAGCATAGCAATGGCGTGGTCATCCACATTATGCTGTCCTAACCAGCGGAGCGCCTGGATCACCGTTCCGCTGATTTTGCCGGCTGTTGCCATGTTCCGTGGGGTGGTACGTTTCAGTGAGATCAGTAATTTTCCCACCTGCAACTTTCTTGCTGGTCCGTCGGTCAGGAACACAATCTTCATGGGGATCTGGTTACTCAACCCCAATAGATTTGCAGCATAAGCCCCAGATGGCTGAAGCCGCACAGCGTCGCGCACCTCCAGGGCGGCAATGATCATATCCACCGTGGGGGCTAGGAGACCAAGTTGAGGATCTGTACGAGGGTAGTCGTATAGACCCCGAGCAATCTGCCTGATGGTGCCATCCTGCTTGTAGCGCTTGATGGCAGTAGCCACGGCAGTCCTGCTTCCCAGGTCCTTGAAGTGGGTCGGCGTGAATACCCAACCCCTACCGTGCCCAGCAATTCTACTTAATACCATGCTAACAACAGTATGTGACATGTTGTAACCTCCAATCCTGCCACAAAAAGTAGCTAGTATTTGTGGCAGCGTCAAGTAGCGTTGCGGCGTCAGAGGAGATTGTTTTCATTACCGCATACAGTTTGAAGGGTAATGTTGGTTATGTGCTGCTAGCAGTGCTGGTGCAATCCTGGTGAATCATACTCATCCAGTTTCCCATGGCAGGATCCAATCCCATCCGGCAGATGTATTCAGCAGGGGAGGGGATCTACGCCGAATACACTTCTAGAGGGGGCTGATTTCATGCTGTAACCTTCTTCCTCAGGGCCGCGATCCGGACCATCCACCCCATGAATGGTTACCAACTGGAGATCATTAGGGGTACCAGTTCTAAAAGCATCCACTACGGTAGGGCAGTCTGCTACTTCAGAACTCCATCTCTTGTACGGCACAGATAGTGTCGGGGAGCAGGTTCCCTGTGGCATCTATTACGTGCACATCAAGGCAGAAGGACTGCTCGCCTCACAGATGCTGACACTGATCCCATGATCCAGGAATGGTTCTGAGTCGAATCTATTAGAAGAATGACAGTATTGAATGGAGATCCTTCAGTCCAATGGCTGACTGTATCCTGCATTCGAGCTGGAGCTGTATATTCAGGCTTGATCTGGACTATCAACCCTCCCGAAAGGACATCATGTGCAGCTTGATCATGTTCTCATTGTCGGCGTTACAGGCTCTGTCACCACAGTCTGTCAATAGTGTTGATGTCTTCTACAAAGAGTATCCACCTTCACTTGAAACTCTCGAACAGACGAATGAAGTACTTGGTGAATTTACTGATTTTGAGATCACCTACCACATCATCACAGATTCGGCATCTGCCGATCTTATACAGCTCTACAATCTGCCTGATACTCATTTTCCTTTTGCAGTTATTGTGAACGGAAGATATTCCGCAATGATAGAAGGGGAGAAGATCGATTTCGTGCATTTCCCCCTCTTCATGCAAGGGATTGGCAGGCATGAGGGTAACTGGTCGATGACCCATCTGAGGATGGTGCTCAGTGATACTTCGCTTCTGATGGATGAGAACACGCTTATTGAATTGGATGAATCCGGGGAGACTGAGTGTCTTGGAGAGGATACATGACAGTAGGTAGCTCTTACTACTTTTAGAGCAGGATGTGAACTTCAGGAGACACCGGCAGAGAACAACCGGCGTTAGTCCATATAGCCGAGACCTTCCATCTTCTTCCTGATATCCTCCTCTGAATCGCCCTGCCCCGGGTCGAGGACTTCCAGCTCGCGCTCAAGGATATGGAGGACGAATTCCTCTATAGATGTGTAGCCACCTGCCTGAGCGACTTTCTCGAGCCTTGCAGCCATCTCATTATCTAACTTCAGCTTCAGTTTGGACATTATGTCTCCCGTCAGATCCGTATCTTGAAAACCGCTGCACCGCCGATCGCGGCCAGGCTTGAAAATACCAGGAATACTGCAATCCAGGACCAGTTGCCGCCGAGAACGGGATAACTTGTGGATGGCAGTCGCATGTCCCCGGATACCGGGGTTCCCTCTAACACCGGAGCACCTGAGAGCCAGGGCTTGAAGAGTCGTTCAAATGAGTGTCCAACTCTGAACCCTCTTGAAATAAGAGCTCCGTTCCAGTCACCTTCTCTGCCGATGGTGACCTCAAGGCCTGCGATTGTGATCGACTTGGGGTCAGGAGTAAGAGATACGACCCTCATACTGACTTCCCTGAGTGTATCGACAAGCATGACAGGACCATAGAAGGATAGTCCGTTGCCGTTCATATCGAGTGAATCTCTATCTGGAAGCTGATCATATGCAATTGTGAAAGTCACCGGATAGGGTGCTTCATCGAGGGTGATAGTGGAGTATCTTGCCTCGAGCTGAGCCCATGTCAGGGCAAATGGTATAGCTATAACCAGCAGGGGGCGCAGAAGTTGCCAAAGGTAGATCGTGTTGCTGGCGATGAGCCTGCCGGCGAAGGTGGCGACCGTACCAGGCCTGCTCACATGCAGGAGAATACCCAGAACTTCACCGCCCATGCGTTTGCGGATGGCAGCTATCCCTGCCTGGTCCGAAACCGCGCTGAATACGAGTATCATCCAAATACCGGTAAGTATCGACAGGAAAAGGAGTCCCCAGAAGGAAGGGAGGGCTCGGAAAGGGAAGAGGAGAACATCGAAGAGGATGCCAAGTGCCGATCCGATAACATCGAGGATGATCACAGTGAAGGCTCTCTGTCAGCAAAGATGTTTCTGCCTCCCGGTGGAAGATCAGGTATATCGAATAGGCCGGCAATGCTCCTGCCCATGTCCTTCAGGTCAGGATTATCGGCCTTTACCAGTCTTGTTGAGAGGAGTGTTCCCGGAACTACAGCCGGGTCGATGCAGTGAGTCCCGCTCCATGGGTCGTCGTTATCTATGATCACTTGACTTGGGAAGCTGCCAAGAGTGGTCTCCCATGATGACCTGTAACCTCTGGCGTAACCGATTATCATGTCTGGGGCATAGTCAGGGAGTGGACCCGGATACAAGTCAGAAGTGATATATGCTCTGTTTACAACTCTGCTTCCGGTGCGGGGATCGGTGATGTTCTCTAGATTCTGCTTGAGCATCTGGAGTATGCCGTCCGCCTCTTCAGGAGGTACTGCACCGTTCGTCTCCCTGTCACTCCTGTTAATGTAAAGACAATTCAATCCGAGGCCGTAGGCGGCAGTCGTCTGCCAGTCGATGGCGGCGAACATATCAAGCTCCCTGGCAGACGGGGAAGTTATGTTGGCGAAGCCGGTTTCCGCCAGCCAGGTGTTCAGGTTGAACGCTCTGTTGAAGGGGGCAAAACCATGATCGGATAGAACGATCAGCTCGGTATTGTCATCCAGTGCATCAAGAGCTTCACCTATGACTGAATCAAGCTGCATATACAGGCCCCTTATGACAGTCCTGAAGCGTGGATCCGTAGAAGCATGGAGAGGTGAACGAGAATCAAGGACTCTGTAGAACATATGTACATTCAGGTCAAGTGAGCTGAAATAGAAGAAGAGGAGTCCATCCCTGAATCTGCTCAATTCATGGTGGAAGAGCTTCTTGCGCTCTTCGAGGACGATAAGCGCCTGCTGAAGGTACTCCTCATCACTGAGAATGCCTCTGGAAAGAGCTTTCGTATCCTCCGGAAATCCCTGTGTATAGAACCGGCCGACTGATCTGGCCAAATCGCTGCTGTAACTGGAAGGCTCGGAGATGGCAAGCGCAGGATCAAGCGGATCGATGTTGAGAGGAGAGAGGTAGAGCTTGAGTCGTGGTGTAAGCTCCTTGAGGAAGAATCTCCCGATGGCGCTTACGCTGGATATATGCGGGATAGCATCGAATCCGATACTGATCCACGGGCTCCACTCACCAACAGCGAGTACATGACTCGTCCCCTGGATGTCAATTCTAACCGAACCAGCTTCTCTGTCTGCCCAGACCCTGGCCTCGACCTCCATCTCGGGGTTTCCTGCCCGCATCGAGTTCTCTGGTCCCCTGATGATGCAATTGTAACAGGAATCACCATAGTCCCTTACAGGTATGATCACACCGCCTGATGTACTGTCATTTATTGATCTTGCATCATCTGTGAAGAAGGTGAAACTGCCCTGACTGCCCCTCATATCAGGTGTGCCGAGTCCTGAGAGGATGGTAGCGTCACCCTTATCCGGCGGAAAATCAACAGGCAGCTTGACCATTCGGACGGGAATCCCCTGATCGGTGAGTTTATTCCAGAAGGGTTCACCTTTTCTGAGGAGTTCTACCTTCGCACCTGAAAGTGGCAGGCGCCAGTCACCGATGTTCACGGTCCTGCCTGGACCTATCACCCGGGAGGTTGACAGGAAGGGCATCTTCGTGTCCGGGACTCTGTGTATGAAATCAAATATGCCATGAACTTCCGGGCCATATCCCGTAATGAAGTTGGACCAGGCCACCGGACTCTGAGGGGGATTGCTCGTGCCAAGTGAGTTCAGCCCGCCCATGGCTTTCAGAGCGGCCGCATTGGGCATCACTCCTTCTGCGATGTAGCGATTAACAAGATTAGGGTCCATACCATCGATACCGATAACAAGAACGCGTTTTGTTGAGCGTCTCGAGGCGCATCCGGACTGCAGAGCCATGAGGGCGGCGGGTGAAAGGGCTGCAAGCTTCAGGAAATCACGTCTTTTCATCGCTCATCTTCCCTGGGAAGCAGTGAAGTGCCTTCCATGTAATCAGGAGCTTTTACTCCGAGTGCGGCAAGGATTGTTGGCGCCATATCAGTTATTGAAGCTCCCTCCGTATCCAGTGCATAATTGCTGGCCAGAGTACCGGGCACGAGTCTGCAGTCAACACTGTGGTCCCCGTTCCAGTGCTTTTTATTCGGGTAGAGTGTCTTCGGACCGACACCTCCGGTTACGCATCCCCAACCGGCTCTGAATCCGGAGGCTGTGCCAACGACGAGATCAGGACCATCACCGGAGTAGGGACCACTGTAGACTGAAGATGCCATGTAAACAGAGCTAATAGCCTTCTCACCATCATCAGTCCTCAGTTCCACCAGGGAGGCGGATATCTCTTCGAGCAGGGCGGTTGCTTCTACTGGCGGGACAATACCTCTGCCTTCCCTGCCTTCAAGATTCAGCATTATCCCTGCTAGTCCCATCGACCATGCCCTTGTCCTTGACCAGTCTACGCCCTTGAAGGAAGTATCGATGGTCTCAACACCCTCATCGAGGACCATATAGCCCATCTCGACAAGCCATCTGTTGAAATCAATGCAGGTATGGAAGGAAGTGAATCCATGATCTGACATGACGAGAAGCATATCGTTCTTTCTGAGCCTGTTCATTGTCTCCCCGATGAGCTTGTCCATTCGGCGGTACATCTCACCTACAGGAGAGTCTGAACCGTGACCTTCAGCGCGGAACATGTGCTGTATCCGGTCGGATGTGTCAAAAACGCAGACAACAAGCCCATCCCTGTTCCGCTTGAGAGAGTCAAAGAACATCGTGCGGCGTTCTTCGAATATTGACCATGCCTGCTCAAGAAATACCTCACCTGTGGTGGCTCCGTTGGAGAGAGCCCATGTATCCTCGGCAAGACCGAGTGTGGCAAAGGGACCCTGGAGACCGGACAGGTACTTGGAATAGGTCACGGGATGGGATATGGGAACAGAAGGATGGTATGGGTCGACATGAAGTGCAGAGCAGTAGAGGACAGGTCCGGTCTCATCGAGTGTGAAGTGGAATCGGGATATTCCTCTGACTTTGCTTCCGCCGGATCTGAAAGCGATCTCAACCCAGTCTGTTAGCACTGCGGGTTTGATACGGAGACTGGAATCAGCAACAGTGAGCTTCCATCCCCGCTTCTCCTTACGAAGGGTCAAAGGGGCAGATACTCGTTCACCCGAGGCGTCTTCGGGGCCGGGAATGGAACCAGACCAGCCATTGCCCTCCGGCAGGAGTTCGGCCCAGAGACCGCCTGAGAATGAACCTGCGGGTTCTTTTGTCGAAAGAAGTGTGTAACTTCCCTGTGAACCTCTGAGGTCAGGTACGCACATGCCGCTGAGAAGGTGTCCATCAAGAGGTTCAGGGGGGTAGGTGATGGGGACTCTGAGTATGGTGGAGCGGAGTCCATAGCGCTTGAGGTGTGACCAGAAAGGCCTTGTTTTCCGGAGAAGTTTGACGAAAGGTTTATCCCTGTAGAATCCGAGAGGGCCGATACCTGTTCTGGTTCTTGCTGTGCCGGTGCGGACAGAAGAGAGTACCGCAAGATACCTCTTCCTGTCCGGGGCGAGGAAGTCGAAGATGCCATGTTTGCCCGGGTTTACACCTGTCAGGAAAGAGGACCAGGCAACAGGGGAAATACCGGGGCAGGTCGTTGCCATCCCTGAGAAGCTACCGTTCTCACTGAGCTTGCTCAGATTGGGCATCTCTCCTTCGCGCATCAGTTCCGCAGCAATCGATGGTGATAGACCATCCAGTCCGAGTACAATGACCCTCCTGGCTTTCTGAGGGAGCTCTCGTCTCCTGCGCCTGAACATCCGTATCAGCAGACTGACAGGCCA
>JAOZQW010000063.1:3286-10042 GCA_029932015.1 Candidatus Fermentibacteraceae bacterium | reverse complement strand
ATCAAGAATCAGCGCCTCGAAGAAGTGCAGAAACAGAGTCAGCAGAAGATTCCGTATGTGCATTCCATCGACGTCTGCATCAGTGGCCAGGATGATGCTGTTGTAGCGGAGGCCGTCGATATCGTTCTCGATGTTAAGGGTCCGCATTACATTATATATCTCTTCGTTTTTGTAGATAGTATCACGCTTTAGCCCGAAGCAGTTGAGAGGCTTGCCCTTGAGGGCGAAGACCGCCTGGGTATGAACATCCCTGCTGGCGATTATGCTGCCGGCGGCGCTGGCCCCTTCGGTCAGAAAGATGGTGCTCTCCTCGGCCCTGGGGTCGGCGTCGCCCAGATGCACCTTGCAGTCCTTCAGATTCGGAATGCGAAGAGCGATGCTCTTCGCTCGCTCTCTCGCCTTTTTCTTCACATTGCGAAGCTCAGTGCGGATGCGCTGATTCAATTTAACCTTGTCAACGACAACCTGGGCCAGCTCAGGATTGCGGTGCAGGTTCTGCTCCATTTCCTGACTGACGGTGGAGACTATCCACCCCCGGATATCGTTGTTGCCCAGACGTGTTTTCGTCTGGGATTCAAATATGGGCTCTCTCAGACGGACTGAGATGGCGGCAATGATCCCCTCCCGCACATCCGCACCTGAATAACTTCCGCCGGTGAAGGAGTTCACCGCCTTGAGTATCCCCTCCTTGAAAGCAGACAGGTGTGTCCCGCCACTGGATGTGTACTGACCGTTGGCGAAGGAAAGGTAACGCTCTCCGAACTCAGCTGTATGCGTGAGGGTGAACTCGAGCGTACTGTCCCTGTAGGAGATGACTGGATATATGGCCGAGTCACCGGCCTCATCGAGAAGAAGATCCTTCAGACCGTCCTCCGAGAAGAAGCTCTTATCTCCGAACTGTATCTTCAGACCGGCATTCAGGTGGGCATAGTGCTGCATCCGGCTCTCGAGGTACTCCCTGCGGAATGCATAATCACCGAATATCTCTCTGTCGGGGATGAACTCCACAAAAGTGCCGTCCCTCGAAGTGGAGGAACGGGTCTCGTCGCTCTTGAGCTTTCCTCTGCTGAAGACGACTTCCCTGCACTGCCCATCTCTGTGCGAGACAACCCTGAATGTCTCTGCGAGAGCGTTGACCGCTTTGGTTCCGATGCCGTTGAGACCAACACTGAACATGAAAACATCGGTATTGTACTTGGCGCCGGTGTTTATCTCGGAAACGCACTCAACGAGTTTACCCAGTGGAATGCCGCGGCCATAGTCCCTGACTGACATGACCCCGTCTTCAAGTTTCACCTTTACCCGTTTGCCGCACCCCATGATGAACTCATCGATGGCGTTGTCCATAACTTCCTTGAAGAGGATATAGATGCCGTCATCCGGATGAGCTCCGTCACCTATCCTGCCGATGTACATCCCGGTGCGAAGTCGAATGTGTTCAATGGAAGAGAGGGTCTTGACCTTGCTCTCATCATATACTGCCGATGATGCGTCGGGAGCGGTCCTGTCGCTCATTTTCCTACCACATGTTCGGGTAATAGAGATATCCGCATACTGCATGTAGTATAACTTGCCCGGCAAGCCTGTGCTAGACTCAACAGGTTGTGCAGGTGGTGTTCTCAGACCACAACATGAGCTGTCTGGCACTCCAGTTATTCGCTTCACTCGTCCGTGCGGATCTGTGCGATAAGTGTCAATGCGGAGGAGTCAGGCCGGGGAGCTGCAGTCAGACGCTGAAAGAAACATCCTCCTCAAGACCTGCCTCCTTGAGAACCTCCTTGCGGCGAACCTTCTTTGTAGTGGTCTTGGGGAACTCGTCTTCTCGAATAATGAACCGTGATATGCGCTTGTATACAGGATGCGAATCGTTGTAAGCCCTGACGACACCCCTCATGTAACCGGCCAGGAATTCAGTGCTCAGGCTCTCTCCCCTGGCTTCGGCAAGATCGATGAATTTCTCCATATCCGGGACGATGATGATCCAGATCTCCTCCCCCTTGGTCTCCGTCTTCTTGCCGGCGACCATGCACTCGAGGATCAGGCTCTCCGCACCGATCTTGAGTTCGAGTTCCTCGGGATAAACATTCTTGCCGTTCTTGGCCACTATTACGTTCTTCTTCCTCCCTGTGATGAAGAGGAATCCATCAGTGTCCACATGACCGTAATCACCTGTGTGGAACCAGCCGTCAGATGTGAGGACCTTGGCGGTCTCTTCGGGATTGTTGTGATAGCCCTTCATGATATTCGGACCTCTGACCAAGATCTCTCCGTTGCCATCGATATCGGGAGATTCTATGCTGACCTCGATATCGGGCAGTGCCGGCCCGACAGAACCTACCCTATTTGCTTCCATTCGGTTGACCGCAATTATCGGGCTTGTTTCTGTTAAGCCATATCCCTGCAGGAAGTTGAAGCCAAGTTTCCTGTAGCCCTCCACCACCTCCGGGGCGATACCGGCACCGCCCGAGATGCAGAATCTCATGGTTCCACCGAGTTTATCATGAACCTTCGAGAATACCTTCCTCCGTATCCCCTTCCTGCCCAGAGCCTCCCCGATGGCGCTGATGGTCATCCCGAGCTTCAGTTTGAAGGCGCCGCCCTTCATGGTGTCGACGCCATGCATGATCTTTCGGTACATAGCCTCCCACAGGAGGGGTACGGCGAGGAGGACTGTAGCATTTGAATTGAGCAGGTCTTCGGCGACATGCCGGATACCCCTGCTGATGTAAATGGTGGCCCCATTCGCCATCGGATACAGAAACCCGCATGTGCACTCGAATGTGTGATGAACAGGAAGGATGGAGAGGAAGATATCGCTGGATTCGAGCTTGATGAACTGGCTTACCTGCATGATGTTGCTGGTGAGATTCTTCTGAGTAAGGACGACACCTTTCGCCGCGCCGGTAGTTCCGGATGTGTAGCAGATCGATGCAGGGGCATCCGGATCCCATGAATCCGGCAGATCAGCGGAACTCGCCTTTCCCCTTCGGATGAGATCATCGAGGACTGGCAGGCCGCTGTAATGTGCGCAGTTCATCGCCACAAGCGTGATACTCTCCTTGCCGCCGAGTTTCTCGCGCAGATCATCTGCATACTTCTCGTCAAAAATCACGATATTCGCGCCGGAATAGTGAAGGATCGTGAGCATCTCTGACACAGGGAGTTCCCTGTCGATGGGGACAACGATACCTCCGGACCGTATGGCCGCCATATAAACCGTGGCCCAGGCTGCGCTGTTCATTCCCATGACACCAACAACGGGTCTCGTCTGGAGGTCGAGCATGCTTCTTGCGAGGGAATCGACTCTGGTCCGGAAGGTCCTGTATGTCAGGGGATGATAATCACCTTTGCCATCCTGGTCCGATTCCCAGAAAAGAGTGTTGTCCGGATATCTCTCCGCGCAGGTGAACAGTGCCTGGGGAAGACTTGTTATGGCCGGTGTCTCGAACAGAGGTCCCCCCGGATACTCCTTCATCATAATAGCCGACTCCCCCCAAGATGAAACATGAGAGTAATACTGCATGTTTTCAGATCATGAATAACACAGAGCTGACTTGCTGTACAGTCCTCCGCCATGTCAGAAAAGGTGAATGGATCGATGAACTGAGATCAGTCCGGTGGGGATGCTGCGAGCCTGAAACCGATATATGGATAGCCCAGACCACTGTCGGGAAGCAGTCTGGAATCACACCTGCAGTCATCCCCTGATGACAGCCAGCCTCCCCCGCGAGCGGGGGTTATCGAATCGGGAGAAACGGGTTCACACCATTCCCATACATTTCCCGCCATGTCCGAAAGACCCCAGTCATTCGAGGGGTAAGTACCTACAGGAGCCGCCTGGCCAAATCCATCATCGATCGAAGGATGTCTTCTGAGAAGCACCTCGAAATCATCGGACAGGTTGAGCAGGGAACCATCGGGTCTTCGTGAGCCCCATGGCCATGGTCCATTCCCTCCAGCGAGGGCTGCTGCCTCCCACTCCCATTCGCTGGGCAGACGATAAATGATGCCATTCGTATCCATCTCAGTCAGCCATTCGCAATAACCCCGTGCTGCTCTCGATGAAAGACCGGAGACTGGGTCCCGCTCAAGTCCGTCCAGTACCGCCCACTGCCCCCATGGGGCTATATAGAAAGGGATCGGATAATCACCCGGAAAGAGTTCCTCTATCATATCTGTCCTTCCCCAGCGCCATGTACTGTCACCAGCCGGATAGGACTCCTGATAGATCAGCCATTCGCAGAATTCGGATGAAGTCACTTCATGCAGCCCGATGAGGTAGCTGTCCAGAGTATCTGGACTCCCGTCAGATCCCATACGGATCGTTCCCCTTGAACCGGCACTCATCAGGAGCATATCCCCGGAATGGATGGTGGGAAGAACCCATTCTAGTCTGCGCGGTTGGTTGGTGATGATAGTGAAGCTATCCCTAAGGGTTACACCGCATTCGGTTGTGAGGATCACCGAATGTGTTCCTGGAGTCACGTCATCCTTCTCAAATGGAGTATGCCCTGCATAATCATCATCCAGGATAACAGATGCCCCTTCAGGATTGGTCAGGAACTCGACACGGAACTTGTACTGCATCTGAAGGAGAACGGTATCACCGGCAAGAGACGGATCGAGTACAGTGTCGAGCGGCAGCATACCCTCGCAGAATAAAGCAAGCTCAATACCTTCATCCGGCACTGGTATACGGGCGGGTGAGATCCATCTGAACCCGTTGCCGTCGACAATGGATGCGTCAGCGGGAACCGAGATGAGTTCAACGTAGGCAACAGGCCAGGATATTTCGAAAAGAAGGGCTACAAGGACAGTTGTGAATGCGAACAAAAGGATAAGAGCCCAGTTCCGCTGAAAGAGACCAACCATCGTCTATCGGAACCAGTTCATCGTCATAGTAGTCTCCACCATTGCTATAAGGCTCCTGATTATGCCCCCTGCGGCTCCTTCTGCTATGTCAGATCATCTTTGATACCCCGCTGAAAACTGAAGATAACGCACACACGGCAGCCGGGCAAAGAACTCATTGATCCCGATGAGTTTCCAATGGTGCTTGGACAAGGGAACGCTGTTGTGAGATAATCGGAATGTGTAGAGGTCATATGTACAGGCAATGACGCTTCTAAACCCATTCCGTGAAAGACCGGATGCAATGAACGATCCATCCCAGAACAGGCTTGCAGTCCTCATCGACGCTGATAACGCGCAGCCCTCCATCACAGAAGCGCTGCTCTCTGAAGTGGCCAAGTACGGAGTTGCCAGTGTGAAGCGGATATATGGCGACTGGACAACCCCGAACCTCGGGGGATGGAAGAAGGTGCTTCTTGAGCATTCGATCCATCCTGTGCAGCAGTTCCGTTACACGATCGGCAAGAATTCAACGGACAGCGCAATGATCATAGACGCGATGGATCTGCTCTACACAAAACGCTTCGACGGTTTCTGCATCGTGTCGAGCGACAGTGATTTCACCGGACTTGCCTCACGGATAAGGGAGGAGGGACTGCTTGTCTACGGCTTCGGAGAGAAAAAGACCCCAAAACCCTTTGTCTCCGCATGTGACAAGTTCATTTTCACTGAAGTACTGCGGTTCGTGGCAGAGGATACCAGCACAAGCAAGGTAAAGCCCCGCACGGGCACCCTCCTTAAAAGAGATACCAAACTCGTCGGCCTTTTCAGGAGTGCTCTCGATGCTGCCTCGGACGAAAGTGGCTGGGCACAGCTGGGAGCCGTCGGAAGCAATATCATCAAGCAGGCTCCGGAGTTCGATCCGCGGAACTACGGATACAGCAAACTGGGTGAGCTTGCCGCAGCCCTGCAGCTCTTTGAGATCGACGAGCGCGTACAGAGCGACGGCATGTCGAGGTTGATCTACATCAAGGACAAGCGCAAAAAGACCCGGAAGTAGACTCGGGGATCCGTTCTCTAGAGAGACAGGAAAGCTTCAGCAACGTGTCATGAGGAGACCGGAAGCTACTCCACGTCCAGCGGTAATCGCTCTATCAGAAACCTCTCCAACTGCGTCAGTATCATCCTGGTCTGCGCATCGCCTGCGGCTGAACCAATGCGGATATTATACAGATAAGACTCAGCGGGATACAGGATTGAATAACACTCGACCGCTCGATCGGCTTGCCGTTTGCAAAGGTGTTGTATAATTGACAGGAAATAGCCATCTGCGGGATTCCTCCACACGCCGAGTCCCCGTAAATTGACAGTCCCTCAAGGAAGGATCACCCATGATTCCAAAAGACCTGAGCCAGTACACCAAACTGTTCACGGAGTACACTGAACTCCGGGTCCAGGAGAACCGCTCCGTAAGCATCGCGCTTGTTAACGGAGATGTTATGGGGAATGACCGTTCCGCAACAAGCGGAGTATCCGCACGCACTTACAGGAACGGCCTCTGGGGATTTGCATCCAATCCCATCATCTCGAACGGAACGATCAGCGAAGTTATCTCATCCGCAACCAGGAACGCGAGATTCCTTGACGGCAGACTCAACCGCCAGAGCGAGGTTCTTCCCTGCATTCCAGGGACCATTTCACGGGATTTCTCAGCCGAAGGCGCCGGAAAGACCCAGAAGGAGCTAATCTCTTTCCTCCGGGAGCTGGACGCCAGGATAACGGAGAAGTACGAACGGATCACATCCAGGACCATCGCGATGCAGCAGCTTGACATGGAGAAGACACTGCTCACATCTGATGGGGCAAGCGCACACTCACTGATACCGAGATCTATCGTCTACATCC
>JAOZQW010000063.1:752-3276 GCA_029932015.1 Candidatus Fermentibacteraceae bacterium | reverse complement strand
CCTCCTTAACACGGAGCATGATGGAGACCCCGTTGAACTCCACGATGTTTACGACGGTCTCGGGCAATTCGAGGATGTCTTCACAACGCCAGACGTCATGTACGCTCAGCTGGATGAGCAATACGAACATCTGATGAAGAAGGCTGAGGGTGTTCATCCCGATGCCGGAATGAAGGATTGCATACTCGACGCCGATCTTGCAGGAATCCTATCCCATGAGGCCATCGGTCACACTGTCGAGGCCGATATAGTCAAGGGTGGTTCGATCGCCGGGGATTACCTGGGTAAGCAGGTCGCCAGCCCTCTCGTTACTCTTGTCGACTTCGCGAACACCTGCATGGGTGAGACCTGTCCAGTTCCTGTCTTCGTAGATGACGAGGGCACACTGGCCAGCGACGCAGTACTGATCGAGGATGGGGTCCTGAAGCGCTTCCTCCACAATAAAGAGACCGCACCGCAGTATGATGATGAGCCGGCAGGCAATGCCAGAGCCTTCCGGTTCAGCGATGAGCCCATAATCAGGATGCGGAATACAGCCATTCTCCCAGGTGATAGCCGGCTTGAGGATATGATAGGATCAATCGATGACGGCTACTACCTGATGAAATCCAGTAACGGCCAGGCCGATTCCACCAGCGAGTTCATGTTCGGTGTTGTTCAGGGCTACGAGATAAAGGGGGGAAAGATCGAACGGGGTCTCAGAGACACCACAATATCCGGGGTCGCTTTCGATATGCTCAAGACCATCACAGCGATTTCTGATGAGATGAAATGGACCGGCGCAGGCATGTGCGGCAAGAAGCAGCCCATTCCGGTAGGCATGGGTGGTCCCGCCATCAAATGCCGAGTCAACATTGGAGGCAAGTAATGAGTAGCGACAGGAAAGAGGTCACCGCATACTGCATCGAGGCCATGCTTGCTGCAGGACTTCAGAAGGCTCAGTGCAGGATCCGCGACACGCGGAAGGATGAGTTCAATGTCGAGAGCGGTGAGATTACCCTGCTCAGAACGACAAATGATACTCTTCTCAGCCTGATGGGAGTCATCGATGACCGGAAAGGCACCGCTACGATAAACAAGGTCGACAGGGAATCGATAGACAGTGCAGTAGCCGGTCTCCTGGATACGGCCCGGAGTTCCGAACCCGACCCGGCCAACGAGATATCCGGCAAGCAGCCTCCCGGAGTTTTCAGCAACGGCCCTCTGGAGCCGAACCTGGACCTGATGTATGACCGGATGACAGAGTTCCTCGCATACACTGAAGAGACGTACCCGACCATCATCCTCGAGCAGGTCATCCTGGATTTCGTCACGAACAAGACCTGGTTCAGGAATTCGAATGGTGTCGAGTTCGAATCGAGTCAGGGGCATTACGACTTTTCCCCGATGTTCACCGCCAAAGAGGGTAAGGAGACATCCTCCTTCAATTACTCAGGCTTCAGTTCGCTAAGCCTGGACAGACCTCTACATGAATACGGCTCTATCAACACCCTGATGAATCAGTCCACTGAACAGATTGCACCGGACGACATCGACGGCAAGTACACAGGTGATATCATCATTACACCGGACTGCATCGAGGATTTCATCAGTTACATCGGAGCATATCTCAGCGATTACTACCTCATCAGTGGTTCATCTATCTACAAGGATTCTCTGAACACGGAGATCGCCGATCCGAAACTCACACTCAGATCGATGCCTGTCTCTGAAGAGATCGCCGACGGTTATTTCTTCACTGCCGACGGCTTTGCAGCGGAGAACAGCACCATCATTGAGAAGGGTACTCTTCGCAGCTTCCTTCTCAGTCTTTACGCTTCACTGAAAACCGGGAAGCCAAGGTCTGTCAACATGGGCAGTGCCTGGATGATAGACCCTGGTGACACCTCGTTCGAAGATATGATCCGTTCCGTTGACAGGGGTATCCTCCTCTGCCGGTTCTCCGGAGGGAATCCCAGTGACAATGGAGACTTCTCGGGAGTAGCGAAGAACAGCTACTGCATCGAGAACGGCGAGATCAAATACCCGATCAAGGAGACAATGATCTCGGGCAACCTCTCGAACCTGCTGATGAGCATTAAGAACATCTCCAGGGAGAGGATCGATTTCGGGGGCGGCATACTCCCCTGGATACAGGCTGGCGGCATCACGATCTCAGGCAAGTAAGTAGCCAGGAAGAGCTCCGGAATGCATCCCTTCTCGGTAGTCATTCCCACATGGCGGAACCTCGCGCATCTGGAGCTCTGCCTGAAAGGACTGCGTCGCAACAGCGCAGTCGAACATCAGGTCATCGTCTTCTTCAACGGATTTGATGATGATTGCAGGGATTGGCTTGAGGGGCGAAAGCACACTTTTACATATGCGTTTGCGGAGGAGAACCTGGGAGTCTGCGGCGCTGTGAACAGGGCAGCCGAGCTGGCTTGCACTGATCGCATCTGCTATATGAATGATGACATGTACCCCCTCCCCGGCTGGGATACGGCCCTGGCCACCTATCTGGGAAGTGCAGGGAAACTCTGGCTCT
>JAOZQW010000063.1:0-742 GCA_029932015.1 Candidatus Fermentibacteraceae bacterium | reverse complement strand
TCCATACCATTATTTGCCTTTCAAATTATTTATTCAGCTTTTTGTTTAAAAAAACTGGCGATTTCTGCGTATGCTCGACAATCAAACGGAATCTGGCCTGACTTTCGCGAAGAGGATCTGCTGAGGGATTTCAGATCACTCGAGAGACCATATAACACCGTCAGCACCTGGCCCCCGACTCTCCTATCGATAAAGGACTGGAAGGCCATCGGTGGATTTGATGAGTCATACTATCCTGGATTCGGCAGCGATCCTGACCTCGCGATGAAGATGTATGACTACGGGTGCAGAGACTTCATCGGGGTCGGCGCCAGTCTAGTCTACCACTTCTCAAAGGCTACTACAGGCAGGTTCGAGGGATCAGGAGATTTCGATCCGAGGAAGTACTTCAGGAAGAAGTGGGGAATGAGCTGGAGCAGATTCCTCCGCAAGGTCATCCGAAGGGACACCATCATCCCCCTTCAGATGGAAAATGAATGCCCATCGGGAGAAGATTCTGGTGACGATTAGTAATGTGCTCTTCGGTACTGCGATCGTTGCCGTCGTGTGGGGGATAGTCTCCTCTATCAGGATCGTTTCCTATCTACTTAACAAAGGTGAGAAGATCAATTTCTTCCTGATCAGACTGCTGATAATCAAGTACGTCTCCCAGTACAGACAGATGACTGCTGAAGAGACTGGACAGCCAGGCTTCTGGTACTACTCCTATATAGGTTCGATGCTCACTGCGCTGGTCACAGCC
>JAOZQW010000343.1 GCA_029932015.1 Candidatus Fermentibacteraceae bacterium | reverse complement strand
ACATCCGGTATACCGGCGACTCCGAGCACCTCGCCTGCTGAAGGCACAAATGGATTGGGGTAGACCTGGGCGGTCTCGATATTCCCTGCCATTCCCTGCGCAAGCGTCAGCTTCCACATACCGTGATCGGTTGCCAGATACACGTACCCGCTGTCCGGATCGCTGGCGATACCCCTAATCGCAAGTGACTGCAGCGGGGAATTGATGGTGTTGTATGTCTCGACACTGCCGTCGGGAGCGATCCTGTAAAGCGCGTTGATCGAGGCGACCCACAAGTTGGAGAGATTATCGAAGCCAAGAGCCTCCACAGCTCCTGAAGCACTCTCGGACTCCAGGAAAACACCGCTCCCCTCCTCGTAACTGGCAAGCCCTCCGGTGGTCCCGGCCCATAATACGCCAGACCTTCCGCGAGACAGGGCGGTTACATCATTCGAGGGAAGTCCGCTCTGCGTCCCGGCGGAGAACAGGACCTGACCAGAAAGGATATCAGCCTTCACAAGACCGGAATTCGTGGCTATCCAGGCGATGTTGGCAGTTCCAGCGGGAAGGACATCCCTGACGTAACCTGATGGGAGGCCCTGCGAAGGCTGAAAGGACTTCCAGGCGGCAGTAGCTGCCTGCCCCGGAGTCCAGGATAGCCTGCACACTCCGCTCGGTTCAGAGGGCGTAGAGAAAAAGGGCTCCTGCCCGAGCCATATGTCCCCGGTGGGCGAAACGGATGCAGATGTTATCTGGTTGTTGAGCAGATCACTGTTCTCAATGTCCCAGGATATCACTACATCGTCAACTCTGTCGGGAGTGCCATTCCAGTTCAGCCATGTCAGACCAACGTGATATGGGGCAATGAAGACACCACCGGAGTTATCGGCTGTGCAGACGAATATCTGATGCCTGCCGGGGAGCTGGTATGTGAACTTGGTCCAGCCATACTGGCTCAGTACTCCTATACCTGTACTGTTGGTGGAGACCCAGACATCGTTCCTTGTATCAACATCCACCGCCAGAAGGTCGTTTGAAGGAGCCCCGTCCGGCATACTGCTGTCCCATGAATCAAGAACGCCAATCGCAACTCCATTACCCGATCTTCTGTCATCTGACTGAGCCGATGTCTGGGCAAGGAGCAGGCTGTCCTGAGAGAGCCAGATGATATCCCGTATCTGCTGCCCTGCAAGATTGTATCCACCCTGCGTCCATGATGAGCCATCGAAAATACAGATGTCCTCTGACCCGCCCACTGCGAGATGGGATCCATCCCCATCGAATGAAAGAGGCAGATCACCGGGATATGTCCCGTCAAGCAGCCAGTCTCCCCAGTCCACCATTGAATAGAGTCCCGTGGTTGTGGCAGCCCAGACAGTGTCACCGCTGACATGGATCTCGCTGACGCTGAGGTCTGCAGCAGAAGGGAATGAGAACCAGGAATCTGTGCTTCCAGGGTAGGTGTCCGCGCGGAGGAGCACAATACCATCCGCGGTTCCTACGAGAAGCCCAGAGTCAACCTGCGCGATGGAGTTCACAACGTCAGACGGAAGCCCTCCCCCCGTGCTGTACTGAGTCCAGACATCGAAGTACCCGACGTTCCTGCTGCACAGTCCCTGCGTAGTCCCGACCCAGATGGTCGTATCGGGAAGAATGCAGGTTATCTCCAGAGAGAGAGGCAGACCTTCGAGCTGACCGTAATGAGTGAATCCTCCGGACGCGAGCGCGACATCAATGCCTCCCCCGTTGGTTCCCATCCAGAGATTGCCTCCAGTATCCCTTGCCAGACACCTGACATCACTGGTGCTAAGCTCTCCCGGACATGTCCAGACCGAATCCCAAACGATGCTGTCACTATCAAGAGTTCCGAATATCACACCTCCGGAAGTAGCGCCCGTCAGCAGATCCTCCTCCAGAATGATCTCGCTGATCCCGCCGAAATGAGTGAAATGCTCCCACTCGGTCACTCTGCCGGTCAGCGCAACGAACACTATCATCAGAAGGTTCACAATCTCTCCTTCCACCACCGGAACAGCATTCTGAGGCCGTCTTCCCTGGATATCTCCGGCTTCCAGCCCAGCAGCGCCTGTACCCGCGAGGGGTCACCCACCTGAAAATCAACATCGGCGGGTCTGAAGAGCTCCGGGTCCACATCCAGTTCGAGGTCGGCGCCGGAAATACTGATGAGCATCTCCACCATATCTCCAATGCTATTACCTCTGCCGGTACAGACATTGTATATGCTCCCTGTATGCCCTCTGGACAGGATGTACCTGTAGGCTCTGGCCACATCGGTTACATAGAGATAGTCCCTGACAGGATTGAGATTCCCTACTCTTATCTTCCGGCCACTGCTCTCGGAGACCTCGAGAATCCTTCTGCAGAATGATGGGAAAGCGAACCATTCCGACTGTCCGGGACCGAAGTGCGGGAATGCCCTGGTCACAACGATATCAAGGTCGTAGTTGCGCGCAAACTGGAAGGCAGCGATCTCAGCTGCTGCTTTCGTCGTCCCGTAGGGATTTCGGGGACCTATCTCGCTGCTCTCGCTGATGAGACCATCACTCGAGCTGTAGACCTCGGCTGAACTGATAAGAAGAAGTCTGGCGTTCGGGCATCTGGAGACCATGTATTCAAGAACAGAGACAGTTCCCATAAGGTTGATCTCATATGCATTATGAACT
>JAOZQW010000342.1:2240-2675 GCA_029932015.1 Candidatus Fermentibacteraceae bacterium | reverse complement strand
TGAGCACACCATCTATCTGACTGAGCTTCTCGATTATCCTTGGCGTGCGTCCCATGGCGCCATGACCGGTGATCATACCCACCAGCTTGGAGCCGTCATCGATCACATCGCAGAATACGACTTCGTCGATGAAGAAGACTGTCGTGAATATCTGCTGGATCGCGTCGGGATCCACATCTACAATTATGTAGCTCATGGTTCCTGGCTGCCTTCTGGCGCCAGCCTGAGCCTCGTGCTTCACAGCCTTCTGATAGGTATCAATGAACTGATCAACATCTCTGTCCAGCTTTGGTCGCTCAACCGATGACATCGAGAGGACCTGAACGCCGTCGAGAGCCTTCACTTTCTCTGAGATCGCTTCGATCTCTGCAGTGGATGAAGCCTGGGTGAGCAGGATAATGTCGAAATCTCCTCTGACGGCATCGCAGGACTGGA
>JAOZQW010000342.1:0-2230 GCA_029932015.1 Candidatus Fermentibacteraceae bacterium | reverse complement strand
ATATAGAGAGTATCAAATATTTCCATGCTCTGGTCCGGGTCGGTTATCTTGACGGTGAGGTAGGCGCTGACTGATTCACGCATGCCATCATCATCGGTCTTCTCGGCTGACTCGACCGAAGTCTTCCCGGGAGAGAGTTCCTCAAGCGCTGCCACCAGGTCCGGCATCTCAAAGGGCTTGTCCAGATAGCCGGTGTTGTACTCAGAGAGGGCAGTAAGCATAAGGCGCTCATCACCGAATCCGGTAATGACAAGCACGGGAAGGTCGGGATACTGGTTCTTTATCACCTTGAGGATCTTCAGTCCATCGATATCGGGCATGAAGATATCTGTTACAAGGTAATCGTAGGCGACGCCCTTCTCCCTTGCCTGGTTGAGTTCATGAATGGCAGATATGCCATCAGGGCATGCAACGGTCGTGTAGTCCTCCTGAGTAAGGCCTACGGTGAGATTCCGTCGAATCTCAGCCTCGTCATCGATGATAAGTACGCGGCCTTTCAATGGATTCCTCCTCCTGATTTAGCTTTGATTCGGTTCATCATTACGCTACGCCCCGCATTTTGCAAAGTCAATAACTTCCGGCTTCTGTCGGCCGTTCAGCGCACTTCAGCGCGGCAGAGCGAGAGAGACTCGGCAAGGTCGGTCCAGCGCCCTGAACTGAGGTAAAGATTCATGGCCCTGGCGGCCCTTCTGCCATGACCCATCGCGAGGATGACTGTGGCAGCTCCAAGCACGATATCACCGCCTGCAAATACACCGGGCACAGAGGTCTGACCGGTCACATCATTTACGACAACTCCACCCCATCTTGTGACCTCCAGATCAGGGAATGTCTGGGGAATGAGGGGGTTCGGGCTGTTGCCGATAGCCACGATAAGTGCATCGGCCTCCATTATGAACTCCGATCCTTCAATGGGGACGGGTCTTCTCCGCCCGGAGGAGTCCGGCTCGCCCAGCTCCATCTTGATTACCTCCGCCCCTGTGAGCCGGCCATCAGCGTTGCCGTGCAGTTTTACAGGATTACGGAGGAGGTGAAATTCGACACCCTCCTCCTTCGCATGGTGGATCTCCTCGAGCCTGGCAGGCATCTGCTCCTCGGCCCTCCTGTAGACAATGAGGGACTTCTCTGCCCCCATCCGGAGAGCGGTCCTGGCGCAGTCCATGGCTACATTGCCGCCGCCTACGGTAATGATGCGCCTGCCTTTGACAATGGGGGTATCTGCCTTCGGATAATCGTAGGCCTTCATCAGGTTGGCCCTTGTCAGATACTCATTGGCGGAAAGAACACCGAGAAGGTTCTCGCCAGGCACCCTCATGAATCTGGGCAGTCCTGCTCCAGTGCCAATGAAGACGGCATCGAAATCCTCGAGGAGACTCTGTATGGGAGCGGTCTTCCCTACAACGAAATTGTAGCGGAACTCTACTCCGAGGCTCTCGAGGTAATCAACCTCAGCCTGGACGATAGCCTTGGGAAGTCTGAACTCAGGGATACCGTATACGAGAACCCCGCCAGCTTTATGAAGAGCCTCGAATACCACTACTTCGTGCCCGAACTTGATGAGATCACCCGCTACCGTCAGTCCTGCCGGACCACCTCCCACGATTCCGACACGCTTGCCGGAAGGTCTGGCCGGGGATGGGATCAGCGCTCCTCCCTGCTCGCGCTCCCAATCCGCAATGAACCTTTCAAGCTTGCCTATCATGACAGACTTGCACGGGTCCTTTTTAGCCTTGCCAATTGTACACACCTGCTGGCATTGCTCCTCCTGGGGGCAGACCCTGCCGCAAACGGCGGGGAGCAGGTTGCTGTTCTTCATAATTCTGATGGACTTCCTGAAATCTCCATCCTCAATGGCCTTGAGGAATCCCGGGATATCTATCCCGACTGGACACCCCTCGATACAGAACGGGGTCTTGCACTGCAGGCATCTCTTCGCCTCAAGCATGGCCATCTCAGGAGTGTAGCCCAGTGGCACTTCCTCAACATTGTTCACTCGGACTCGAGGGTCCTGCTCCGGCATATCGACAGGAGGAATTGCGAGTCTCTCTTTTATGTTCATCAGTGACCCCCCTCCTTCGACGCGAGTCTGCATCCAGTTTCACCCATATAATGCTCCAGAGCCTTGCCCTCTTCTGTCCTGTAAGTGGTGAGCCTGTTCATGAGTTCGTCGAAATCAACCAGATGTCCGTCAAATTCCGGTCCATCCACGCACGCGAATCTGGTCTCTCCT
>JAOZQW010000341.1 GCA_029932015.1 Candidatus Fermentibacteraceae bacterium | reverse complement strand
CGACAGGCAGGGCGCCGACATACTGCGTCTCTGGTTCGCCAGCGTGGACTACACTTCTGATTTCAAGGCCGATCTTTCACAGCTTGACGATTCGAGGGAGGCCTACAGAAAGCTCAGGAATACGCTCCGTTTCATACTCGGCAATTTGAAGGACTTCGATGATCCAGGCTTCGATCCTGCTGCTCTCCAGGGCTTTGACAGGTACATCTATCTCCGGTTCAAGAGGCTCCTTGCCTTCTGCATCGAGGAGTACAGGAAGTTCCAGTTCCACAAGGTCTACAGGGAGCTTCGCAACTTCGCGGTCATAGACCTCTCAGGCCAGTATCTGGACATGAGAAAGGACAGGCTTTACTGCGATGGTGCAGAGGATACGGCAAGAGTCCAGACAAGGCAGGTGCTGGCCTGGATGCTTGTCAACCTTGTCAAACTCCTTGCTCCGCTGATCCCCTTCACTGCTGAAGAGGCCTGGAAGGCCCTGCCTGAATGCCTCTCAGACGCGGACAGCGTACACCTTGCCCTCTTCCCGGATGGGGCGGATTCCCCGCTCAGCGAAGAGGAGAAGGATGAGCTGACCGCATGGGAGCCGTACCTGGATGTTCGCAGGACTGTCCTCAAGGAGCTGGAGGAGGCGCGAGCCGCAGGCGCTATCGGAAGCGGTGTCGATGCAGTGGTGCGTCTTGAAGTCCCTGCGCCGATGGTCCCGACTGCCAATGGTGAGGACTGGGCTGATTTCTTCATCGTATCCCAGGCTTCGGTCGAAGAAGGCGAGTCAAATGCTGTGACTGTCGAAAAAGCGGCAGGCGGGAAATGCGGCCGCTGCTGGAAGACCCTTCCTGAAGTTGGCAGCCTGCAACCGACTGATGTCTGTGCCAGATGCGCTTCGGTCCTCGAAGGGATGGACCTGGATGACTGAGACCCGCCGACGTGCATGGGGGTATCTGACCGCATTTGCAGTCATCGCTGTTGACCAGCTGACCAAGTACTTTGCTCTGACTGGTCTCGAGCTTCACAGGCCGGTGGAAGTGATCGGAGATCTTCTCAGATTCACCCTCGCGTGGAACAGGGGCGCTGCCTTCAGCATGGGCTGGGGCGGTCCGATCGTACTGACGGTCGTTACGGCTGCAGCATCTGTTTTTGTCGCCGTGATGATATGGCGACTGAAGGTCGACAGGTTGGCCGCTGTCGTTACGGCTGGTCTTGGATCCGTTCTCGGTGGTGCCCTGGGCAATCTGATAGACAGGCTGATCCACGGACAGGTCCTTGACTTCATAGATATAGGTATCTCCTCTCGGAGGTGGCCCACATTCAACATTGCAGATATAGCAATAACCATTGGCGGTATTCTACTCGTGCTCACATACCGGAAAGCTTCCAGGGAAGACCGCCAGGAGGATAAATCGGATGAATGCTAGTCGTGCAGGCTCTCGCACCGTCATTGCGGTAGGCGGTAATTCACTCATCCGGCCGGGAACCGGCAGAGGCAATCTCGATACGCACGAGGTTGCGCGGGAGGTCTGCGAAGAGGTCGCGACCCTCGCCCAGCTGCGTGGCGGTGTCGTCCTCACGCATGGCAATGGCCCCCAGGTCGGCTTTGAACTGCTCAGGAACTCCCTTGCGTCCGGTGCTGTGCCGCCCGACGGGATGGATGTAAATGTCGCAGCCACGCAGGGCTATATCGGCTACCTGCTCCAGCAGGTCCTTGGAGATGTCCTCGAGGAGCGCGGTGTGGACATTCCAGTAACGGCCCTCGTCACACAGGTACTCGTCGCTCCGGATGACCCAGCTTTCGACAATCCCGCCAAGCCGGTCGGTCAGTTCTACTCGAAGGATGAGGCTGATGTCCTCATAGAAGAACAGGGCTGGCAGATGATGGAGGATGCGGGCAGGGGCTGGCGCAGAGTAGTCCCATCCCCGAAGCCGAGGAGGATACTCGAACTCCCTGCCATCAGAGCGCTTGTCAGCGCCGGCCAGATAGTCATCTGTGTTGGCGGTGGCGGTGTACCCGTCGTCAGGGAGGGCTACAAGGTACGGGGTGTTCCGGCAGTCATCGATAAGGACCATGTAAGCGCCCTGCTCGGCACGAGGATAGAGGCAGACACCTACATCATATCCACAGCAGTGCCTGAGGTTTATGTTGATTTCGGGAAGCCGGGGCAGCGCGCCATCCGGGAGGCCTCTGTCCAGGAGATGGAGCGTCACGTACTGCATGATCAGTTCGCCGCCGGCTCGATGCTTCCCAAGATAAGGTCCGCCATCGGCTTCCTGAAGCACGGTGGGAGTCGGGTGATAATCACTTCCCCGGGCAATATCCTCGAAGCAGTCGATGGACGCGCTGGAACCACGATAGTGCCGGGGGGTTGATAACAGCTATCCAAGTGTTAATACTTGTTTTGCTGCTGATCCGTACGAATTGTGAAGTAGCTCCTAAAGTCCTGTGTAGTATATAAATCTAACGATCCACAGCTATTGACGCGCCTTCATGATTGCGAGTATTATTCTGATGTGTCTGGAAGGTTGATAACTACAGGATGATTCCGAATTATATCGCGTATTGGCCTGTGGTCATTTTCACTGCCGAGCATGAAAAGTTAGTTGTCACTGTTCCGGTGCTTTTTTTAACAGAGAGAGGAAACCCATGAAGTTCATACTTGTTCTGTTTGTTGCTGTTGCACTCTGTTTG
>JAOZQW010000062.1:8901-10121 GCA_029932015.1 Candidatus Fermentibacteraceae bacterium | reverse complement strand
GCTTCGTAGCATCCGGCGGACCTTATGAGATCGCGCATCCTGCTCCTGACTGGGTCTGGCTGATGCCTGTTTCAGTTCTGCTGATGGTCTTCTCCATATTTACATCCATCTTCAGTGCCCCGAAGATCAATGGTCCGAATATCATGGCCCTCTCCTGGTCGGCCATCTTCCTGTCTCTGGGGTGGAATTTCCTGGAGTTCGGCTTCGGTATCGGTATGGGGGGCGGACTGGCAATTGGCTGGATCATCTGTGCTGTATTCTTCATACCTATGGGGCTTCTGCCGCTTATTTTCGTCCTGCGATCATTCTTCAGATCGATGAATGCCCGAAGGAATGTCTCAGAAAGTGACTATGCAGCCCCGTCTGATCAGTCCCACCAGCTCTCATGGGGCACCTCTCTTCTGCTGCAGGTGATCCTGTGCGGGTTGGGAGTATGGCTGGGGATATTCGTGTTTAGTGCCGTCGCATAGACCCAGAACCTGAAATTCCGGGAGGCCTGATGTTAAGCAGGATTGGATTCGTGGTTGTAGCAGTAGCATTGATGATCCTCTCATGCGGTGAGACTCCTGCTGATACTCCGGATGTCTCGGGAGTCTGGGAGGGAGAGCTCAGCGGTGACGAACTGACGCTGATTCTGAAGGCATCCTTTTCAACCCAGGACGAAGTTCTCACAGGAACACTGGACATTCCCCAGCAGCAGGCCCGTGGCCTGGAACTGGTGGACATCGTGCAGATCGGAGACAGTATTTTGTTCGCCCTGCCCTCCAATCTAGGACAGGGAAGTTTCCGGGGAACGGTCCGTGGCGACACTCTGTCAGGTGCCTATGAGCAGGGCATGTGGGAAGGCGAGTTCCTGCTTGTCCGCACTTCAACCGAGCCTGAGGTAGTTGATGAAGCAGGGGAGGAAGTACTCATCACGGGGGAGGACTGCGTTCTGGCCGGGACCCTGACCCTTCCCGAGGGTGAACCTCCCTTCCCGTCGGTTATCCTGCTCTCGGGGAGCGGCCTGCAGGACCGGGACGAGTATGTAATGGGCTTCCCTGTCTTCGCAGAGCTGGCCGATATCTTCCTTGCAGAGGGATTTGCAGTGCTCAGATGCGATGACCGGGGCATCGGCGGTTCCTTCGGCGGGATGACGGGCTTCAGTGATTCCATGCTTCTGTACGACGCGGGTCTGATGCTGGACCATCTCCAGAGCGATATCAGACTGGACACGGACC
>JAOZQW010000062.1:0-8891 GCA_029932015.1 Candidatus Fermentibacteraceae bacterium | reverse complement strand
GTCACAGCGAGGGATCCACTATCTCCTTCATGATGGCCGTCCAGCGTCCGGATGAAGTCGCATTCGTGGTGAGCATGGCAGGACCCGCCGTGAGCGGCTATGTGCTCATCCCCAGCCAGATAGAAATATCCCTGGCCATGGTGGGCATCTCCCGGGAGGAGATCGATGCGAAGCTGGAAGCACAGCATGTCATCATGGACGCCGTCATAGAAGGAAACACAGGAGTGGTTGATTCCGTCCTCCGGGCACAGATCGAGGTCGAGCTCCAGCGGCTCTCCGAAGAGGATCTGGCTATGGTGGGAGATGTGGATATCTACATCGAGCAGGTGGTGACCGCGAGTCTCGCCTCCATGGAGGGTCCATGGTTCCGGAACTTCCTGATCCATGATCCCGCCGATGCAATCCGGGAGGTTAACTGTCCGACACTGGTCCTCTTAGGGGAACTGGACACGCAGGTAATTCCGGTGGTGAATCTCGGACCGATGCAGGAAGCACTGGCAGGGAATTCCGACCACGGTATAGTGGTCTTCGAGGATGCCAATCATCTCCTCACCGGTGAGGTGATGGAGTACGCTGTCCTCGAACCGGCTTTCCTCCCGGCCTTCGTCGATACCCTCTCCAGATGGCTGCAGTCCAGGTAAAAAGCGGACCTCTCCTCCAGGGGGAAATTGATCAGCTCTCTGAGAGTTCTTCCTGTACCTGTCTGTCCACCCGGGAGAAGTTCAGAGAATTCCGCTTCCCCGATGCCTGCAGGTATCCCTTGGTCAGGTCTTCTGTTGTGCTCTCCAGCATCTCCATGAAGAATCCCCAGTTCAACTGCTTCCTGGCATCCTCATCGTCCCCGTAAAGGATTTCGATAAGGTGTTCGATCATCTGGTCCAGCCCGTAGAGCTTGATATGCAGGAGCTCATGGATCACGACCTCCTCTAGATGAGCCGGATCGAGTTCCCGGTTCACCATCACCGTAGCCATCCTGTTGGACATATCGATCTTCACATCGCCGTTCTTGCGCCAGGTCTTCTCCACAAGAAGCGAGCGAATATCCCAGTCCCTCAGTCTGAGGATATCTTGCCAGTGCGCGACAATCTCCCTGATATCCACATCTGAGAACATGCCGCCAAGTTTCTTTCTGCTCATAGTTTCATACATCTTTCGATCAGCACATCTGAGCCCGTTTCCAGAACTACGAAGTAAAGACCGGGATCAATATCTGAAGCGTCCATTTGCACTGTATGTGCTCCTCGTGTTAACTCCCCGGAGCACAACTCCCTGATTAGTCTACCTGAAAGATCGAAGAGTCTGAGGTTCACCTGGCCAATCTCACCAGTGCTGAAATGAATCATCGTGAGCGATGTGAAAGGATTGGGCTCAGGGGATCGCAGATGGGAGTCGAACCAGGTGCTGCCACTTTCGATGGAGGTCAGGTACATCTCTATATCCAGTGTTGTTTCCGTTCCCGAGATTATCTCGATATCCTCGAAGGTCTGTGGTTCATACCCGTCGAGCGATGCCGTGATATTATAGGTGCCCGGATCCAGAACCATGCCGTAGTATCCGAATATGCAGGGATTCACGGATTCCACCCCCGTGGTGATCAGCACTTCCTCCACGGAGCCTGTCCCGCCGTTCAGGGAGACCGAGCCCAGCAGATGACTGATCTGCATATTCCCTGGAATCCAGAAGATGTCGAGGGTGTCTCCTTCCAGACCCACAACCGTTACGGTCAGTGAATCTCCCTCGAAATCGAGAAGGCAGAAGTGATGATCCCGGATCGCAGTGATCACATTCGGGAAATCCGGGTGCGGAGTACGGAGTGGGGCACCCCCGCCGCCGGTTGTGACATGATGAACAGCATTCCTGCATGCTCTGAGGTAGTAGTGGTTATGGCCCCCCAGAACCAATTGGACACCGTATAACTCGCATAGCGGCTGAAGAAGATTCTGAACGTCGTCATTGTTATAGACATGGCCGGTACCACCTGCGGACCAGCCCGGTTCGTGCAGCAGCACGATTTTCCAGGGACTGGATGATGAAGCGAGGTCACCCTCGATCCAGGAGACCTCCTCAGGGGAGAGTAGCCCCTGGCCGTAGGGATCGAAGTTGCTTGGATACTGGTCTACAATGGTGATATGTACCGGGCCGTAGTCGAACGACCAATATCTTCTATCGACATATGGGTGTGGGAAGTACTTCCCGAACAGGGGGGTATCAAGATCAATATCCGCGTAATCATCGAGGTACAGCTCATGGTTGCCCAGACATGCTGTAAGTGGCACTTCCTGCATCCTCTGTCTCAGGCGAGTCTGTGCATCGTTGAATAATTCCTGCTGCCAGGAGTCCTCCTCAGCCCCGAACTCGATGATGTCGCCCGAATGAAGAAGCAAAGTCTGATATCGAGGATGGAGCTCGTAGATATCCATCATCGCTCCAGAGACGGAATCATGGACCATGTAGTTGGACCTTGTGTCACCATAGGCCATAAGGCTTAGAGTCGAGTCAGTCGCTAAAGGCGCTGACCGGAAGGAGCCCGGGAGGGATGTACCTGAGCAGCTGACGGAGTAGTAATACTGTGATTCCGGATCGAGACTGTCTATTACGAAGGAATGCCGGTGATCGTCAGCGAACTCTGTTGTGGAAGCGCTGCCTGATGAATACGTTGTATCATTACCCCATTCTATGAAGCACTGAAGAGAGTCGTCCATCTGCCAGATCACGGTCATTTCAGCGGCAGTGCCGTTGAAAAGCAGCCACGGCGTCTTCAGGAAGGGACTGGCATCGCATACTTCCGGGAGAGGGGCAGCGAACGCGTTGCCTGATGCAGCCATCAGCACAATGAGACTCACCGATCTCAGTATCATCATGAAGTTGCTCCTTTACCTATGCAATATCCTCTTACTCGGAGAAGAGGGCCTTTACCATTCCCCACGAGGTCTGCACCAGACTCAGCGGAGAGATTTCAATTTCGTTGCCGTAGTGAGGAGGATCATCCCAGGCGTAGGAGTCCGGATCATCCGGGTCATATGTCCATCCTGCCTGAAAGGCGAGCCAGAATATTCCGGGAACCGAATCAGTCACCACTTCCAAGGTGACGTTTACATGGAAGGAGTCCAGCAGCACACTCGCCGAATCAGCGACGAAGCCCGACCAGACGTATCCGGTCGGCTCTCCGAACTGACTGAAGAGGTAATCGGAACAGATGGAGTTGTATGTCATTCCCCCTTCGCAATCCCCTGTGTAGTAAACTGTGTCCGTTGACCAGCCATCTGGCAGAAGGGCAGCACAATACCCGATCTCTCCCCCCTGATAGGGCAGGCATATCAGGTCCAGACCCACCTCGAAACCGCTGCTGGTATATCCAGTGGAGGGCATCTCTATGTTCTCTATTGATATTCCGCATGCGGATGACAGTATAGCCAGAGAGGTAACAGCTGACAGACAGATCAGGAATCTCCGGGGTCCTGATGCTGATGTTGATTTCTGTTGATACATTACATACCCCCCTACTTCAGCACTACCAGGCGGGAGGTGCGTATCTCCCCGCCCGAATCCATGGTCACAAAATAAACACCTGTGCTAAGTCCATCCGTCTCAAGCCGTAATGAATGGGGACCGGCTTCCAGTTCGGCGTCAGAGAGAATGGAGACCACTCTTCCGGAAAGGTCATAGATACACACGGAGACAGCTGCGGCTGCGTTCAGTTCGAATGCGGCAAAGGCGATATCCCGGCATGGATTGGGGAAGACCCGGAGCAGTTCTCTGATATCACCAGCATGCGGGTCGGGGCCGGATTCGATACCAGTCCAGATGCCTGCACCGTTTCCGCCGTAGGCTCCCATGTCGTTCCGGATCGTGCCCAGCGCAGGCCACGCTGCATATCCGGGATTCAGGGGATCTTCCGGGTCATTGAACTCCGGTGCAGTGTCCCCGGCGTCGATACAGGGAGAAGGTGCGAATTCATCGAGATGGTAATTACTCAGTGGTCCGGGGACGAATTCGGGAAGCGAATCGATGTTGTTATCGCCCCAGATGAGTACCGAAGGGGATGTCCAGTAGACCGACCCGATTCCCCCGTCAATATCACAGTAGTCGATTGATGCAAAACTCGTGTTGTGCTCGTAAAGCGCTATTTCGCTCCGCTGGGTACCTGCCAGGTTACCCCAGAGGATGTTGTTACGGATGGTGATATAACTACTGGGAGAGCCACCCTGCCAGAAGAATATCCCAGCCCCGGCATCATCCCTCCAGCAAGTGACATGGTTATTAGCAATGCTGTTGTTGATGATGTGTCCATAGGTCGAGCCTGAATCGGCACTCCAGTAGATGCCTGCGCCAAGACCGCCATAGCTGTAAGTAGCGGAATTCCCTGTGATGATATTGTTCTCGATGACCGCTGCCGCCGCCACACCTCCGCCGCCCCATCCCGATGTGTTGTCGCTGATGATGTTGTTCCGGATCTCGATCTCGACATTTTCGGATGAGTAGCAGCAGATACCCCCGCCTTTGAGCTTGCAGCCGTTGTCCGTAATGAGGTTGTTCTCAATCAGTCCTCCACCGAATACCGCACCTCCGGTGTAGGCATAATTCCCGGTGAATGTATTGCCCGTGATGAGAACCTCTTCTCCAAAGGTTCTTACGCCGCCACCGCGCCCGACCCAGATCGATCCGAAGCTGTTGTCCGTGAAGGTGTTTCCAGTCACGACCGTGGTCGAGTCGCAGGCGAGGCCTCCACCATGTGCGAAGTTGTTGGAGTTGCAGTAATTCTGATGGAGCAAATTCGAGGAGATCAGGGGAGAGCCTATTCTCGAAGAGATCCCGCCGCCTTCACAGTAATTACCGCTACAGGTGTTGTCCGATATCAGATTCTCCTCAATAAGGCTCTGCGAGCCCTCGAGGTAGATTCCGCCTCCGTACGCCTGGTAGCCATCAACCGAGTTTCCGGTGATGATGTTGCCGCGGATGGTCGGACTGGCCTCCAGGCAGTAGATGCCCCCGCCGTACTGGTAACCTGTCTGGTTATCCCAGTAGCCAGACCCTCCGGTGAGCGTAAAGCCTTCGACAATCGTGTCCGGTCCCTCGTTGTTCTCGAAGCGTACTACGCTTCCCTCGAATGGAGAGATCGGTTCCGAACCGTCGATGATGGTGGAGTCCGGTCCCAGTTCACTGAGAAGGACAACATCCTTTCCCAGAAAGGTGATGTTTTCGATGTAGGTTCCCGGGGCGACCAGAATGGTGTCTCCAGTCTGCGCCGCATTCAGTCCACCCTGTATTGTGGTGTAATCAGCTGGTATGTCTATGGTTGCTGAATAAGCCACGGAAGCCGCAACAAGTAGTAGAACACCGGATAATTCTTTGCATTTCATTGGGACTCCAATCTCTTAGTACAGCTTCACGCACCTTCCAGTACTGTAGCCATTAGTTGTCTCAAGGCGGTAGAAGTAGATCCCCGGAGAGAGGTCTGCTCCGCTCATCACAGCGGTGTGTCCGCCCTCTGGAAGCACAGCATCTACAAGGGTATCGACCAGTCTGCCGGAGAGGTCGAAGACCTCCAGGCGTGTCAGGCCGGCAGTGGGGAGATCGAAGCTGACCGTTGTCATCGAGGTGAAGGGATTCGGGTATACAGAGAGTTCCGCGAGAGCAGGCTGAGAAACCGTTTCTATTCCCGTTTCCTCGGCTACATAGTCAAAGAGTCGATCCATAATCAGTTGACAGACACTTTGTGAGCCGTAGTTCTGGAGTACTATCACAGCAGAGTTCTCAGAAGGACAGAAGTACATGGCGTTGAAACCGAAGTCTGCGACGGAATTACCAAAATGACCCCAGATGAGCCTATCGTAGAAACTATCGATCTTGCGCCACCCGAGGCCCCAGTTTGGATTGAGTTCAGGATATTGAATCGTCATCATGGTATCGATGGTGGTTTCCTGGAGGATTCGAATCCCATCGATCTCGCCGCCCTGCATAAATGCAACCAGGGGTGTAGACAATTCTGACGGATTCGACTTCAGAAGCCATCCTGCGTAACTCGGCAGGCTCGGATAGCCATAAGGGGCTGTGTATACCCCGCCGGAGTATCGGTATGGCACAGCCACATTCATTGTATCAACCGACGTGATGAGATAGGATGCCAGGTCCATGTCCAGAGGGTCGAAGATATACTCCCTGCAATGGAGGTCGAAGGAATCTGAAAATGTGCTGACCTGCTCAATGATGCCTGCGAGTATCGAAAAAGAACGATGATTGTTGTAGGAGAAATTGCTGCCCGGCTCCCAGTTGTAGAAGTTGGCAGTTGTATCGTACCAGATCCCACCAGGTACATAGACCTCTTCGATGTAGGCGGTGTTCGAGTATGTGCTGTCACCGACCTCAAATTCCCCGGAATAGAATAATGATGAGGCACGCAGGCTTGATGTATGGGATAAAATCATACGAGGGGTGATAGGAATGCTCGGAAAGTATGGATTACGAATATCATAGGGTAGGTAGTTGTTGATATCGGCATCCAGTTCGACGAGACCGTCCTCCCACAGCTGCATGAAGGCGATGGCAGTAATGAGTTTGGTCGTCGACCACATGTAAAAGAGAGTGGAGTCGTTAACGAGGGAGTCCGGGTAGGAGAAGTTTTTGCAGCCATAGACTCCACTCCATATCAGAGAATCCCCGCTGAAGGCGCAGGCAGAGAGTCCGGCCACATTCCGGGCTTCACAGAGGCTGTCTATGTATGCGTCAGGAGGATCTCCAGCCGCGAAGGCAGTGCAGATTACCACCAGAAGTCCAATGACCAGATATTTCATAATGATTCACCCCCCAGGATATTGAACCCCTGGCGGGAGACTGAGTCGTGCATGGAAGCTATAACACCTCATGAGGAGCCAAGGCAGATATGAGGCTCGTGCTGCTACAGCCTTCCCGCCCACTGCCCGTGTGAGCATTATGCCCGTGCACATTCACACAAGCAGATATACGAAAATCCCGTATATGCTATAAAGGTATTCACTTGTCCGAGGCATGTCAACAAGACATATATTGCATTGTAATATAGTAATAACATATTTAGCCGGTAGTATTTGAACCTTATCCTCCTGGAGGTGCTTGTACCGGTCTGGCTTTCCCGATGGTTTAGTTCGGAATCTTGACACCGTTCATCCGGCGCTCAATGCTTGTTAAAGGTTGAACGACCGGAGGGGTCTCCGTGAATGATATGACCGACAGGCTGCTCGAGCTCCTGCGGGCAAGCGATGCACCTTTGCCCCCTGAAGAGATGGCCCGGCGGCTTGGTGTCGCTTACGATCAGGTTAGAGTGCATATAGATGCTCTCCGGAGGGGCGGTATACGGATCGACTTCGCTCCTGAGGAGGGATTCAGCCTGGGAAGAACTCCTGATCTGCTTTTTGATAAAGTTGTACAGAAGCATCTGAAGACCAGGATCATCGGCAATCGGGTGATCTTCCGGCATGAGGTGAACTCCACCAACAGTCTTGCGATGGCTCTTGCCAGGAATGACGAACCTCACGGCACCGTAGTTGTAGCCGACAGACAGACCGGCGGTAGGGGCAGGATGGGACGGAGCTGGGAATCACCAGCCGGAGTGAACATTTACATGTCTGTCATACTCCGTCCCCGGGTTCATCCTGAAATAGCCACTCAGATACCGATTCTCAGTGTTATTGCCGTATCCCGCGCACTGGAGAGATTCGAGCCCACGCTGAAGTATGGGATCAAATGGCCCAACGATCTTTACATCGAAAGTAAGAAACTCTCCGGTATCCTCTGTGAAATGCGGACCGGCAGAGTGGGAGTTCATTACCTGGTCGCCGGTATTGGTGTGAATGTGAACATGACCGGAATGGACGATAGCATCTCGGAGACCGCGACATCACTTTGCATCGAGACAGGGACGACACATTACAGACCAGTGCTGGCAGCTCTGATGCTTGAAGAGATCGAATTCGCATACGATGAATGGATCGAAGCCGGTGGGCTTCTACCCTTTATGGATTACTGGAGGGAGAGATCCATACTCAGGGGCCGAACTGTCTCCATCGGCTCGGGCCAGGACATGGTGACAGGTATAGCCGAGGGGCTGGCTGTTACCGGAGCCCTTCAGATCCGAACCGGAAGGGGTCTGGAGGAAGTGTTCGCAGGGGATGCGAATATGTCTGTGCTGAAAGAATGAGGAAATAAGCCAGCAGTTGCCGGACGATGCACCGTGCTGTGCGGCACATATATTCTAGTACTCTTCAACTCACATAACAAAGAAGGATCCGCTCCGGAAGCCTCGGAGCGGATCGGTCTATTCACTCAGTAGCTGCGTCTATTTTCTGTCAGTGCTGATGAACTTCGCGAAGAGCCAGGAGAGAGGTATCCAGAGTATGAAAGCACCTATGAAAAAAGGCAGCGCATGATCAATGCCTAATGTTTCGTGATGCAGACTTACAATAGCTGCAGCGCTCCAGCCAACGAGCAGCAGACCGAATACAACATGCGCCATCTCATTTAGTCCCCTGGAGAATGAAGCACAGCCGATGGCCGCGAAGAAGACCGGCCACCACTTGCCGACAGAGACGCCGAGTCCCCATAAAAGGAAGAGAGCACCGAGCCCTGCAAAAAGCAAAAAGAAAATGATAAGTCCCCTGTATCTGCCGGCCATCGCTACTCTCCTTCCAATATCGGAGGCGTCAGGCTGGTCAGGTCCACGAGCCAGCTTTCTGCCACCTTTCTGACAACTATCTCCTGCAGTCCATCATCAGTCCGCATCACTACTACGCCAACTGCAGTGTCTGGGTAGCTTACAGAACTGATACTGGTACTGAGATTATGTGCCTCAGGAGAGGCTGCGACCATCCTTGAGAAAAGTGCTTCCCCGGAGAGGGCGGTGAACTCTTCCTCGGTCA
>JAOZQW010000340.1:1246-2690 GCA_029932015.1 Candidatus Fermentibacteraceae bacterium | reverse complement strand
CTGTATCCGTCCAGGCCGGGTGGGTAAAAATCTTCGAGATCGAACCAGGTTCCCCGGTAGAGACCGCCCCATGTCACCCAGTAAGCTGAACCATCATCGTACTGCAGAACGTCATCAGTTTCCGGAATAGTGATCGCCTGCTCCAGTTTTGCTTCAGATGCCGCTGAAACGGCTGCCAGCAGCAATACGAAGGATAATGCAAGGTATCTCATGTCTCATTCCTTCTTTCCAATATCTCTTCCTGCACATCAGTCACGTTAATGGTTGCCTTGACTATACTCTCCTCATCGAAGCAGCGGAACAGTGGATCCCTTCTATATGAAAAAGCTGCAGTCGGGGTATCACCCCGGTTGTCATTCCTGTTCCTTTCATTTCCCTTCGATGTCAATGCTTCACCTCCTTCAGGCTTGGCAGGAGGAGGGACTGGATCCCTCCTCCCGCCCTGTCAGGTCACCTTATTACTACGACCTTCGCGGTCTCACACTCACCGCTTCGCTCCATCATCACTGTGTAGGTACCCACCGGAACATTCTGGGATACGCTCCAGTAGAGTCCGCTTTGATTCAGACCGACAGGCTCTTCGAGAATGATCCTACCGCTCATGTCGAATATTCTTACCACGCTCTGTCCCTCGCCTGTGTTTATCCAGGTCCCGCTTCTTACAGGATTGGTCTCCACTCCGAATCCCCGGGGGACTACCCCGTCCGCTGTGCTCTGAACAGGAGTGGTTGGCGGAGAATAAATGGTGTTCCCGCTGAACCATATCTCGTGCGCGGGTGAAAGGGCGCCCGGCAGACCGTGACCGCCACTGGACAGGTTACTGTCGATCTTTGTCCAGACAAGATCATAACCCTCGGTATATGTACCGGCCTTTTTTGTGGCTTCGGAGGGAAAGAGGTCATCATGATTTACGATCATTCACGATGTTGATGACCCCTACCTGCCGCTGGTGGAGCATTTCACAGGGCAGGTGGATTCATGGGACCCGTACATCGTTCAGTACGAAGTCATCTCCGGCATGCCAGGCTGGTGCTGAACACCGATGATGGAGCCTACGACCTTGACCGGTCCATGGTCGACCTGGATGACGACGGTTGCGAAGACCTTCTCCTGGAGGGGGAGATGACACCGGTGTACGAGCCGTGGGAGAGCGGTCCCGGGGAGGTGTCCGTCCGCAAGGTCTTCCTCTGCGACCCTGAGACTGGAGTATTCAGGCTGGACATGACCCGTTCGGAAGGCGTCGGGCCGTGGGACTTCCTGGACAGCGGGTACACCGAGGATGATGGGGGAGAGGGGATCCTGTGACCGTATCGGGTGAGGGCAGGGCCTACGGCAGGATGGCCCGGTACTACGACCTGATGTACGACTTCAAGGATTATCCCAAGGAAGTGCTGCACCTGGTGGAGCTGCTCTGCGGAGTGCCCGGCGCCCTGTTGGCACAGCA
>JAOZQW010000340.1:0-1236 GCA_029932015.1 Candidatus Fermentibacteraceae bacterium | reverse complement strand
ATGGCTCCGCGAAACCCTCGCTGCTGGACCTAGGCTGCGGCACCGGCCGTTGCATGGAACTGCTTGCGAAGCACATCCGTGTGGAGGGGCTGGACAACTCTCCCGAGATGCTGGAGGTGGCCAGGGAGAGGATGCCCGGTACGGTGTTCCACCCCGGGGACATGAGGGACTTCGACCTGGGCAGGCGGTACGACGTGGTCACCTGCCTGTTCAGCTCCATCGGTTACGTGCAGACGCTGGAGAAGCTCAGGTCGGCCGTGGACTGCATGGCGCGGCACGTGGCTCCTGGAGGTGTGCTTGTTGTGGAGCCATGGTTCACGCCGGAGACCTGGCATCCGGGGACGGTACACGGGCTCTTCGTTGATGAGCCGGATCTCAAGATCGCCAGGGTCAGCACGAGTTTCACCCGGGAGGGTTTGTCTGCTTTCGACCTGCACTACCTGGTGGGCACACCGCAGGGGACGGAACATGTGGTGGAGTGCCACGAGATGGGGCTGTTCACCGTTGCGGAGATGACCTCAGCCCTGGAGGACTCAGGTCTCTCCGTTTCGTACGACCCTGAAGGTCTCTCCGGAAGAGGGCTCTACATCAGCAGGAGGTAGGCGCTACTACGGCAGTTCCGAGAAGTACCGGTGAAGATCTCCCTTCCAGTATTCGTGTGGAGCCTCCTGGCATACCTACCTGAACAGCGCCTTGATCGCCCCGAAGGTGGTAGTTTCCAGCGCGCCTGGAGGCGTGTAGTCTATCTCCAGGTGCGGCCTGTTTGCGGAGTACTCCCTGGAGTGGAAGTACTGGTACGACCCCGGTCCTGCCGTACCGTAGAACACCACGCCGTAGTTGTCGTACGTGGCGTCAAGCCACTCCTGGACGAGCTGGGTGATATCGAAGGTGCACCATCCGTCCCCGGTTATCACGAACTGGTCGTACGGATTACCGGCGTCATGAGCAACGGAGTCCACCAGCGTCGACTCGTCCCAGCCCTCCGTGATCCTGAAGATATCGCAGGTGAGCGAGCCATCGCCTCCGTACCTGTAGACGTTCACGATGGCGGAATTCACCGAAGAACCTGCCGGGATGCTGGAGAGGTCGAAGCCGAGTTCTATCGCCTGGTTGAAGGCGGCGTACTGGTTAGTTCTGAGCTGGGTGCTCGACCCGTAGGGTCCGTTGCCGGTCCAGGTCCAGGTGTCGGCCACAGCCTCCTCACTGTAGACATCCGCCAAGAGCGGACCTGGGACC
>JAOZQW010000339.1 GCA_029932015.1 Candidatus Fermentibacteraceae bacterium | reverse complement strand
CTCAGACTCGGCTGCAGCGGACAGACCGTGCCTTCCATCCTCCAGCTCAGTAGTTCGCTGAAGGGTTATGCACTGCTTGCCTGCTGGGATATTGCCCTGAGGATAAGTGAAGTCGAGGGTATCCTTCCGACATACAATGACTTCCAGACCTTTTCGGAGAAGGCACTGGCTCCTTAGACTTAGCCGTTTTTCCGGTCGACCACAACAATTGATGATGGAATTGCGGGACTGGCCCCGGTACCCTTTGCGGGCGTATCTTCATGAGTGCTCATATTAAAGCTGGTTCAGTATCGGTCTTGCCGCCTATATCGGTAGTTCCGGCTCAATACCATGCGGTCCCCACTGGAGATCGCTTACAGGAGGTTCAAGATGCTGTCAGTACTCGCGATATGTGTTATTCTGGGAGTAACTCTCCCTTCCGCCGAGGAAGTTCCGATACTGAGAGCGGGAGATTCCATCGAACTTGAACCGATCAATGGTGAAGCATGGTTCAGGATACTGGAGGACGACTATGTCTGCCTTCGGGTCTCCGTATCCGGCGCAGAGACTACCACTGCATTTGACGGATACGGTGAACCTCTCTGTTCGGGCTCCGGTGATGAGGATGTCCTTCTCTCAGCATTCACGGGCTACTGGTTCTACGTCCTCGCAACGGTTCCTCCAGGGAGTGCTGGCCTGATAACTGCTATGGTCGATGTTGAGGAGCCTGTAGTTCTCTCGCAGGGAAGATCGCTCTCATCTGTTGTCGAGCGAAGCAGGATGGCAAGGACATTCACATTCTCGCCACCCGAAAGCGGCAGATGGGCAGTGATCCTCGAGGGCTCCGGAGGTACGGATCTCGATCTCGATATCTACGGCAACCGGATGAGTAGATGGGGCAGCAGCCTCTCCACAGGCGGTTCTGAGCGTGTCAACATTCCTGCTCTTCCAGGAGACAGTGTAACGATCCTGGTTAGCCGCTACAGTAAGCGAGGGACTGGTGAGTTCACACTGGAGGTTGTCCGTGCGGGAGATTTTCCTGTTCTGCGGAACGGTCAGAGCTCCCTTTCCATGGAGGCAGGTGAGGTCAGCAGATATCTGATCCCCGGGAGCAGGACAGATCGGCTTCTCGGAATAATGATCGGTACGCCGGGTGCTGATATTGATCTCTCCGTCAGAGACATTTCTGGTGAATACCTCATGGGTTCTGCTAGTTACTCATCTCTTGAAGCTGTTGTACTTCCTTCCGCGCCGGATTCGCTTGTAGTTGATTTCCATCTCTTCGACGCGCCTGATGATGCTCCGGTCCCCTTTACCCTCCAGCTCCGGTCCCTTGCCAGGGATCTTGCCGGACCATCGTTCACGCAGACAGTGACAGCAGGCTCCGATGCTGTGGAGCTGATCGGATTTTCTCCTCCCAGTGACGGATTTTATCTCGTCTCCACTCTCTTCGAGAAGCAGAGGGATGGTGATGTCCTGATCTTCAGGAACGATGGAGAACCCGCACTGAATTTTACGACCGAGAGAGGGAATGAGGAATTCCTCATCTGGGCCGCCGCCGGGGACAGGATGTTCGTACTTCCTTATTTCTATTCAGCAGAGATGCGGGGGACAGCGACAGTGACCGTCAGTATGCCCGATTTGATGCCTGAGGAATGTAACAGTGATATCAGAGGATCGGTGAGCGAGGATTCACCCACAGCACATTTCCTTGTATCCGCGCCTGTGGAGACTATTCTTGATGTGCGTCTCTATGGTGACGACAGGGAAGAGGATCTGGACATGTTCGTGAGCGGACCAGGACTGGACCTGGCTGCCGAAGGCTGGTTCAGCAACGTTGATGCCGCCGGGAACGAGGCGATAGAGGTCTATTCGGAGGACGGGAGCCTATACGGTATCACCGTGTATATGTACGAGAGGGAGGGAGGCAGCCCCTTCACCCTTCGCGTTAGGACCATTAAAAGTCCCCCGCTTGCGAACACGAGCCGGGAACCGGAACTCTGGGCTGTCATTGCGGGGATAAGCGGCTACCCGACAGCTGCCGATGTTCTGAACAGGGCTAGCCAGGATGCGGTCGAGGTGTATCGCTTCCTCACCGATGAGCTCGAGACCGAAGCCGATCATATAGTCCTTCTTGTGGATGCAATGGCTACCGCCGATGCGTTCAGGGATGCGGTCAGTTCAGTCATGGATCTGGCCGGTCCGGAGGACATGGTGCTTCTCTTCTTCAGCGGTCACGGTTTCCAGCTCTCCCCCGGATCGGGGGGGTCCGAAGAAGGTGATTCCGCCAATGAAGCGATATGTCTGTACGATGAGGATATTGAGGACGACTGGCTCAGCTCAGCCCTGGATGGTGCGGAAAGCCCCGTTCTGGTTGTACTGGATGCCTGCTTCTCAGGAGGGTTCGTCAATGATTTTCAATCCGGGAGCAACACTCTTGTTCTAACTGCCGCCAGGGAGGATCTCAGTGTCAGCGAGAGGATTCTGACGCCGATCTTCCTCGCCGGTGCCAGAGGCAATGCGGATAGTAATGCAGATGGTTATATTTCTGCGCTTGAATTGATGCGCTACATTGACGACAGACTGCAGCTCATCTGCCCCGAATGTGATGCCGAACTCGGTCATGATACTTTCACATGCCCCGAGTGCGGCGCAATTCTGAAGGGCGAGAATGCCGTGCCGCGACCGCAGCAGGGCATGTTCCTTGACGGGGATCCGGATCTGTGT